>JAMOZU010000209.1 GCA_023667745.1 Ruminococcus sp. | reverse complement strand
AATTTTCTGAGCTTGTTTATTCCCGAATTATACCGCCAGGCGGCAGTACCCAAGGGGACGTGCATTATCCCGGCTATCTCCGACAGCGTGAACCCACAGTAGACTTTCAGGTTCACCGTCTCCCGCTCCGCCTCGTTAAGGCAGGCGAGCATCTCCTCCGCAGTCACTTTCCCCGTGACAGATTCTTCCGAATCCGCCTCGTCAAGACTTTCCTCCAGCCTTTTCTCCCCCGACGAGGGAATGTCCCGCCTATTTTTCCGCAGATAGTCCACCGCTAAGTTGCGGGCGGATATTACGAGCCATTTTTTATGCCCCGTCCCCGCTCTGTAGACCTCCGCCGCCTTTTTGAAGCGCAGGAAAAATTCCGAAAGAATATCCTCCGCCATATCCGCCTTGCCGCATACCGAAAGGGCGGCGGAATAGACCAGCTTGCCGTATTCTTTGTAAATAGGCGCAAGCCCTTGCATGTCGCCGCCTTTGAGCAGCTCGACGCACTCGGTGAATGAATTTTCAGTCATGACTTTTGAACAAGCCCCCTTTTTTAGAGGTTAGAGGTTAGAACTGTTATGCCGACCTTTTAGAAGCAATATGTTGAGAGACAAGAAGCAAGAGTTGCCGTACCGACTTTTAGAAGTCAGAGACCGCAGATTTTGCACCCCCTCGGCTTTTTACGGATAATGCGTTACCTTAATATACATTTTTCCTTTACGGCAAAAGGCGTATTTCATGCAGCACCGCCTTTTGCCTTGCCGGCTCCCGTCTCTGACTTCTTGAAGCCTTGCTGTCCGTTTTCATATATACATACGTTCGGGGACGGGGATTTTTATGGGCAAAAATTGTAAATTCTTTGTGAACATATTAACTATTAATTATTAACTATTAACTTTCTTGTTTCTTATTTCCTCCGCACTTATCCCGAACTCCCTGAAAATATCCTTTGCAAGGCTGCTCCCCATAGGCTCGCCCCGCTCTATCCGGTAAAGCCGTTTCCCCTCTTTTGCCGCCGCCCTTATGCTCACTGGAAGGCTCTTGCAGTCCGGGTCGCTGCCTATCTCGCCGCACTTTTTCGCCGTCTCCGTAATGTGCGTTGCAAATATGCCCCGCACTCCGATTATGCAGAATATCCTAACCAGCTCTTCCGCAATTTCGGCGCACTCCGTAGGCGTGGTGCTTTGTATCGACTCATTCATCAGCAGCAGGCTTTTCTCCGTGGCAAGCCCGCTTATCCTTTTCATATCCTTTATTTCGGTGGTGAAACGGCTGGCGTTTATCCCCGTCTCCTCCTCTTTGGGGAAATGGGTGAAAATAAAGTCGCAAAGGGATATATCGCACTTTTCCGCCGTCACGTAAAACCCCGTCATTCCCATTAAAAAGCACAGCCCCGCTCCCCTTACAAAGGTAGTTTTCCCGCCGTTGTTGGGACCCGTGAGAATATAGAACCGCCCCTTTTCGTCAAAGGAAATATCATTCCTTACCACAAGCCCGTCCCCCTTTTCATAAGGACTTGCCGCCGCCGCTTTCAGGAAAAAACAGGGGTCGAACAGCCCCTTTATCTCCCCGTTTCTCCCCTCTTCACGCAGCACCGGGCGGCACATTTTAAGCCCCCTGCTCTCTGCGGACATTACTATCCTCGCCATGCCGTCGTAAATATCCAGCTGCTCGTCTATCCTTGAAACGCTCTCGAAACTAAGCCGCTCAAAGCTCGCCAACGCCCCCCGCAGCCTTGCAAGATAATCCCCCGTTATCTTTTCCAGAGCCGCAAACAACGCCTTGTCCACCTCTCTTACATAGTCGCCCTCCGCCTGTCCGTCCTTTTCCGAACGCCGCATTTTCCCTAAAACATAAGTGTCCGGGCGGGCGGCGTTTTTGTAGAATATCCTGTCGAAAACTCCCGGCCTTTCTCCCGCCGCTTTTTCGGAAATGCCCACTATCCCCGCCGCCGTAGGCTTCATATCTTCATTGAAATTTATCGCCACCGTTACCGACCGTATCCGCTTTGAAAGGACCTCCCGCAGCTCGGAAACGTCCCTTTTCATCTCGGCAAATTCCGCCGAATTATACCGCTCCTCCGTCTCCCCGAAAAACCGCCCGAACGCCTTTGACCTAAGGCTGCCTTTTATCTCCCCGTAAACTCCGTGCAGCTCTTCCATGCAGTCTATATAATCCCCCAACGCCTCCGCAGCAGCCCCCAGCGCACCGAAAGAATCCGGGGACATTCCCCCTAAGCCCTTATGCTCGCTCTCCAATATTTCCCTTGCCGCCTTGTGAACAGCCGGGGACAGCTTCGGGCAGTTCATCACGTCCTCCAAAGCGTCCAGCCGATATTCCGCCGTTTCAATGTCATTGCAGACTTCCCTGAACAGCTTCATCACACCGTTGGGATTTCTGTGGCATACCGCCCTTGCAACTGTCTCCGTCATAAGGTTATCCAGAAAATCCATGGGATATTTTTCGTTAAGCTCAAACCTGCGCCTGTTGAGCATATCCCTTTTTCGGGCATCGGGATATAACAGATCGGGAGCTTCTTTTAGTTCATTCATATTCATTCGACCGTCCTTCAAAAAGATCATGCTCTCCCTTTCCCCTTGCCCGAATCAACGAACCGCCATAACACCTCTCTGTCCTTTTTATCCGCATAATCTATCCCCACCCTCGGCAAAGGTTTTATCTCCGGCTTGTAACCGTCGTCGGCTATAATAAGCCTCGGCTCGGTGAGGATATTTTTTCCGTTAAAGCTCATATCCACCCCCAGTTTTTTCGTCAGCTTCCCCGGACCTTCGTAACCCTTGCAAGCCCTTATCAGTACCCCTTGGGGTGCGCCCTCTTCCCCGGTGATAATGTTCAGCAGACAGTGAATGCCGTAGCATAAGTAAACATAAATCGTCCCGCCTTTTTTGTAAAGGGTCTCCGTCCGTTTCGTCCGCCCCTTTGAAGCATGACAGGCGGTGTCCGTTTCCCCCATATAACATTCGGTCTCGGTTATCCTAAGGCAAATGTCCTCCCCGAACCCGCTCTCTCCCTCGCCCGCCTTTCTTATAAGCAGCTTCCCCACCAATTCGGGAGCAACAACAAGCCCGTCCCGCAAATAAAAATCCTCTTTCAATATCTCCATTTCCTCTCACCTCGCTTATGGGAGGGCGGATTTTTTCCCAGCCGCAATGGGCAAATATGCCCTGCAAATATGCCCTGCAAATATGCCCCGGAAAAAATCCGCAGATCACGCCTATCTCTTCCCGCCCTTATGCACCTTGATATTTTTCCTTCTCATGCCGCTGATAAAATCCCTGTGTTTATAGCGGTTGACTATCCTGCCGAAAAGCGGCTTCACATAGTCTCCCCCGAAAAATATAAGAAACGCCCCCAACGCCGCTATTACCATCATTCTCCCGGAAAAGCCCCCGAAAATCAGCGTCCACCCCATGTAAACAGCGTCCGCCGCCGCCAGCCATTTGGCTTTGCAGGGGATAATGAACATAATGTAAAAAATATCGTTGGGGTTCATAACGGCATAAGCGCAGAACATTGACAGAAAGAATATCGCATTCCCCGCATACCCCGAAATAAACCCGCCCAGCATAGTCAGCAGCCACCCGGTCAGCAGATAATGGGTGAATCTTCTGCTGCCCATGGCGTTTTCCAGGTCACGCCCTATGCTGTAGTAAAACATCAGTGAAATAACTATCCATACGGGACTGCCGTTTAAAGGGGTCAGCATAAAGGTCACCGCCCGCCAGACCTGCCCCGCCAGTATGCCGCTCCTGTAAAAGGACATCACCGCCGAAATGCGGTAGCCGCTTACCATATCTCCTATAAACACTATCCCCATGGTAGCCACAATGTAAACCATTATCCCCGGAATGTCTATCCTGTTAAGTACTCTTTTGAGCTTGTTTCTGAAATTCATATATTACCGTCCTTTCGGTCATTCTTTCATCACTTGTAAAATTTCCCGAATTACAGGGAATATTGCCCATTCACATCCGCAAATTTTTCCCCCCGTAAAAATATTATACCATACTTTTCGGGATATTTCAATAAAACCCTTGCAATTTTTTCAAAAAAGTGGTATAATATTTTCAGGCTCACGAAATTGCGGGATTTTCATCGGACTTTGCCGAACACGCATATTTTGTCACGCCCGAAAAAACCAACCGTTTTTCTTAAAAAGGAGGACAATAAAATGACCTATCAAGTAACACCGGATACAATAATCGGCGATATCCTCGACAAGGATATGGACACCGCCCCCTATTTCCTCGAAATAGGAATGCACTGCCTCGGCTGCCCCGCATCAAGAGGGGAATCCATTGCCGACGCCTGCGCCGTCCACGGCACGGACGTAAACGCCCTCGTAGCCAAGCTCAATAATCACTTCGCTGCCAGTTGCTAGATGTTAGAAGGCTAGAGGCTAGAATAGTTAATAGTTAATAGTTAATAATTAATAGTTAGCCAGACAAATGCAACCTCCACGGCAAGGGAAGTATACGGCTATCGTTCAGCACTTCACTGTCTATCAAGTATTGCAAACCACGGCAAGGAAAGTATACAGCATATTTCCGCTCTTTACCGCCTATCAAGGTTGCAGGCAAGCAAGGGACGTATACAGCTATCTTTCAGCACTACACAAGCGACAGCCTGGGGGTGGGGAAGGGGTGAGGGAAAGGGGGGAATGGCAATCCGCAGGTTGCCGGGGGAGAACCTTAGGGAGAGGGGCGGGGGGCGGCTGTGCCTTACTAAATACAGAGCGTCCCC
>JAMOZU010000208.1 GCA_023667745.1 Ruminococcus sp. | reverse complement strand
GAACGCTGTAATGAAAGCATGGATGACGGTCTCAAATACGGGCGCATAAGTCCCATGGAGGGGTGATTTTTTGTATTTTGCGTGGGAAATTACATACGGACATCTTTAAACTGTCAGGTTATCTCATCTTTCCCGAAGAGTGCCCCGTAATAATCGCAGTTGACCACCTGCTTTGAGTAGTATATCTTGTTCTTGACGACAGCGTTTACCGAGCTTACATAGTCCTTGTCGTAGGTGTAGCCGGGGAGAGGGGTGAACTGCTTGGTCTTGGAATTGTAGCTGCCGTATTGGGAGACCCAGCTCAGGTTGTTCCATAAAGCCAAAGGCATGGCATCCGAAAATACGTCCCGCCCCACCATAAGGCGGGAGTCAAACTCCAGCCCGAAAAGGTTATAGAGGGTCGGCACGATGTCAAGGCTGTAAGTGGGCGCGGAGACCTCGCAGGCAAAGTCTTTGCGGTCGTTTTCAAGGCAGCCCGACCAGAGTATCCACGAGTTGCGATCACGCTCCCATGGGTCAACGGGGTCGCAGCCGTAAAGGTCGGCTATATAGTCCCGGTTATTGCCGTAGGAAGAGTTGTTCTCCAGTCCGTAAGGATAGTGGTCGGCGGTTATGCAGATAACGGTGTTGTCGGCTATCCCCGCCGCTTCCAGTTTGGCTATAAGCATTTCCATGGCCTTGTCAAGCTCCATCTGATAGCAGAAATAATAATTAGTCTTGTCCATATACTTATCCCCGAAAACCTCTTTAACACGGGAAAGATTTTCCTTTACCTTAACATTGTCCGCCTTGTAGCTGAAATGCCCGCTGACGGTCATATAATAAAGGCTGAAAGGCTGACAGTCAAGGTACAGGTCGACTGTCTTGTCGATCATTGCCGAGTCCTCGCAGTATTTCCTTACATAATTCTCCAAGCCGTTGCCGAATGCAAGAAAATCATGGTAGCCTAAGTTTTTATGGGTAAGGTTGCGGCTGTAGTAATCGTAACTGCCGTTGTGAAATGCGCCGCTTGAATAGCCTTTACGCTGCAGTCCGTTGCCTAAGGTAAAATAATTGTTGTTGCCGGCAATTTTCTGCATGCTTTGGAGTCCGCCTTCGGGGACAAGCCCCGTAACAAAGGAAAATTCCCCGGTGGTGGTAGAGCCGCCCCATGTGGGCTGATAGTAGTTGGAAAAGTAAATGCCGTTGTGGGTCATGCGGTAGAGGGTGGGGGTCAGCTGTTCGTCAACGGCGGCATCGGAAAACGCCTCGGCGCAGATGAGTATGAGATTTTTCCCCGCAAAAAGCCCGGTGTAGATATTTTTGTTGGACGGCGTGAGAGCCTGCACATATTGGTTGAGGTCGGCAACGGTACTGTTGGGGTTTCGGGCGTATGCTCCGTCAAAGTCTATATCCATTACATTGTCGCCGAGGAGTGCCAATGCCGCCGCTTCCTCTTCGTTGGGGACTTTCGGGGGAAGGTGAGAGGGTGCGGGCTTAGGTAAGGCAGCCGGTTCGGGTGTTGTTTCGGCGGAGGTTACAGGGGGCGTTGTTTCGGGAGATGTTACGGTCTTTTGTGATATTCCCAGTGTGGGGGGGTGCGTTACAGCTGCGGAAGTATCGGGTTTTTTCGGCGGCACGGCCGTCTGCGCCGCTGCTGTATCGGAAGACTTTTCGGAGACGGCGGTGACGGTAATGTCCGTTTGGGTAACCGCTGCGGCAGTCTCGGTCTCTCTTGTGACAGCCGTGACTGTCTCGGCGGTTGTGACCGTTGTTTCATCCGTTTTTTCAAGGGGCATAACAGGCGCAGGGGGCTTTATATCCGGGGCAAGGGCGGGTACAGCCTCTGCGGACAGCCCCAGAGTCAGGCTGTCCGCCGTTTCGAGGACGAAGCCGCTTTCCCCGTTTCCGCTTTCTCCGCCGTCCCCGGAAATGTTCAGCCATACAGCTCCGGTAAGACCGAAACTTTCCGTCAGGCGGGAAAAGTCCCCCAGCATATCCGAGCTGTCCGCCGACAGCGCGCTGCCGCCGAAAAACAGACCGACGGACAGGACGGCGGAGACTGCGGGGGCTATTATTTTGGCGGTTTTTCCCATGGTGCTGTCCGATCTTGCCGAAACTATGCCATAGATAACGGCGGGGGCTGAAAACAGCAGTATCTGCGGTATCCCTCCTGCGGCGGCGGCGGCAAGATTTGCCGTATATTGGGTGACCACGCCTTTAGCCCCCGAAAACATTGATTCGGGGGACATATAGCTCATGAAATTTTTCTTTACCAATGCTTCTGCGGTATAGGCAAGCCCTGCGGCGGCAAGAATGACCGTCGTGCAAATTTTACTTGCCTTTTGCGGCAGCAGGAACATCACCGCCGACAGTATAAGACCTGCCGAGACCGCAAACAGCCCGGCACAGGCATATCCCCCGAACCCCTCGCCGCCGAACGCCCGAAGCAATGCCTCAAAGTAGGCAAAGCCCGCCGTTAAGAAAATCAACGAAAGAAATTTACCTATCCTCTTCATTTATTTATCACCTTAAAATTTTAACATCTTAAAACAGCGGCAATGCGTTGATACCGCCGTTTTTTCCGCTGCACACATAAGTAATTATACACCATTGAGGGATAAAATGTCAAGAGAAACGGAGTAATTTCGGGTGACAATTTATTGTTCGGGTAAAGGGGAGATTTTGTGTATTTTGATGTTTGGGGGAAATTGGCATTTGTTACCGACTTTCACCCTTGCGGGTAAATGCGTTGGTTTATCGTTAATTGTTACCGACATCGCCCTTGCGGGCGGTTGCGTTACTTGCTCTTGCAACGCTTTTCTTTGTAACGCATTGTTACCGACAGCGGCTTACGCCGTTGGGGCTCTGCGTGTTTTGAAAAAACACATAACCTCGCTGGAGCTCCGCCCCTTGACCCCAACGTGGCGTTATTGCTCGTGTAAGGCTTTCACCAGTCGTGTTAGCTTTACTTCTCCGGCCTCCTGTGTGAGTGCATCTCACATTCTAAGCTCTAGCTCCTCCGGCTGCTCCCCAAAGTTGCCCCTTCCGTCACGGTGAACTCGCCGAACTCCGCCGAAAACCCGGCGGCAGTCATGGCGACAGGCGTTCCCTCGCTGTCAAACAAAAGGGAATATTCTCCGGCGGTCAAGCTCCACCCTTGCGCATTGGGGGCTGATTGGGGCTGAACGCCGTTGCTCAACGCTACAGAGGCGTTGTCAAGACAACGGAAAAGGGTCAGCACGGGGGATTTTTTCGGTATGTCCGCCATCTCTGCGGAGAAAGCAAGCTCCCCCAGCGATGAGGTCAGGCTGTCCCCGGAAGAGGTTATCTTAAGCCCTGCCAGCGACTCCGGAGAGGTCAGCTCCATTTCCCAGAAGCCGCCGCCCAGCCGTCTGACGTTCCCCGAAAAGGTAAATTCTTCGGCATTATCGGCGTTTTCCGTATTTGGACTGTCGGGAGTACCGATACCTCCGACGGGCGTTATCTGCGATGTCACCGTGCAAAAAAGCGTGTACCCTCCGTTTATCCGAGGCTTCGGCGGCAGGTTAAGGGGACTTGTACAGCTTGTGAACAAAGCAAAACATAGCATTATGCACAAAAAGGGATAAACGATCTTCATTTTCATTCCGCAGCGTCCTTTCGCATTTGAAAAAGACAAGCTGTGAAACGAAACACAATTGCAGAATGCTAAAGCACTTCCCTGCAACCGTCGGCTGACAACTTCCCTTTTTCGATTAAATTGTACGCAGCGCAAAGCCTATTTGCGGTATCCGAGGGAAGCATTCCCGTCATAGACAGCTCCTTTGCGGTAATTTCGGCGGCAAGTCCGAAGATATACACCCCGCCCGATACCGTCCCGAACAGATCCCGCCCGTTTCTCGCCGCCGCAAGCCCCGATATTATGCCTGTCAGCAGGTCGCCGCTGCCGCCCCGTGAAAGTCCGCCGCTGCCCGAAAAAGATGCGGCAGCCCGTCCGTCCGGGGAAGTAATATAGGTGGGATAGCCCTTTGCAGCCACTACAGCTCCTGTTTTTTCCGAAAGTGCGGCGGCGGCGGAAAGTCTGTCCGACAATATCCCGGCAGTGGTTGCATTAAGCAATCTTGCCAGTTCCGCAGGGTGAGGAGTCAGAGCCAAGGGAAAATCGGCTTTGTTTTCTGCGCTGATAATATCTATGCGCTCCGCAAGGCAGTTTAGACCGTCCCCGTCGATTATCAGGGGAATTTTTTTGCGGTGGCAGATATTTACCGTTTCCGACAATATCCGCAGGGTATCGGGATTTTTGCCCAGTCCGCTGCCTATTGCCATTACGTCGGACATTCCCGCAAGGCGGTGTATTTTTTCCGTATTCTCTTCACAGCCGCCGATGAAGCCCTCATGGTTACTGCGCAACGCAACGCCCATACACTCATATATACCGCTCATTATCCTGTTCAATGCCTTTTCTACCGAGGCGATACGCACTATTCCCGCTCCGCTGCGCAATGCGCCGAGCAAATTTAATGCCGCCGCACCGCTCATGCCTTCCGAGCCTGCAACTATCCCAAGCCGCCCGAAGTTCCCCTTATGGGAAAATTCATGGCGGGGCGGCAGAAAGTCCGTAAAATCGAAGTTTTCGCTGTCGACAAGCAGGGGGACATATCCTATTTTCCCGAAATCCTCCGGGGCAATTTCTATGTCCGCCGCAATAACCTTTCCGCACCGATGTTTCCCCGGGGGCAGTAAAAGCCCTGTCTTCAAAGCCCCGAAGGTCACGGTAAAGTCCGCCCCGAAAGCCTCTCTGCAAGCGCACCCGTC
>JAMOZU010000207.1 GCA_023667745.1 Ruminococcus sp. | reverse complement strand
TAACAACATAGACGTTGTCATACATCTGCTTTGCAAGGTCAATGAACTTCTTGCAGTTATCGTCCAACTGAAGCTGGTTGTCCTTTACCCAAGGAGTGGAACGTGCAGCGGAGAATACCTGCCATACGCCGCCCAGAGTAGAGGTCAGAGCGGTAGCTCCGCCGGAAGCCTCCTGAACCTTTGCTGCGGTGTCAACGAACTTATCCCAGTCGGAAACCATAGCCTGCATATCGTCGGGAGATGTAACACCCAGATACTGCTCTGCAAGGTCGGTTCTGTAGCAGAATCCGCCCGCTGCCGCCTGCCAAGAAAGACCCTTCTGTACGCCGGAAGTGGACTTGCCTATCTCAAGGGTATAGTCATAGAGATCGCCGTAATCGGAATCGGAGAAACCGATGTCGGAAAGGGGCTTTGTGCCTGTCTCTGCGGAGTCATCATTGATGTACTTGAGAGCCCAGTCAGCCTCTACGAACATAATGTCGGCATCGTTGGAAGCGTCGGAAAGATAAGCGTCATAGTTCTCCGCAGCCTCGCCGCCTCCGCAGCCGAAGCTCTTTACATTGAACTCATCGGCGGAATGACCGGTGGAAGCGCAGAAGTTCTCGATCATGGGGTTGATGTCATCGGTGTTCCAGCAAAGAACAGTCAGCTTGTCGCCGTCAGCAGAACCGCCGTTGTCAGCGGGAGCCTCGGTCTCATCGCCGCCGTTGTCTGCGGGTGCTTCGGTCTCGCCGCCGTTATCTGCGGGAGCTGCTGTGGTATCGGCTGCGGGAGCCTGAGTGGACTCCTCCGAGCCGCCGCCGCATGCTGCGAGCATAGAGCCTGCTACAACTACGGAAGAGATCATAGCAAGTGTCTTCTTTAAATTCTTCATTTGATTTTTCCTCCTTAAAGTGCGCATACGTTTGGTATGCGATCGGTTTCGGAGCTATCGGCCGAGATTTTTTACCGACGCTCCCTCAAGCAGTCGCCCCGGAATAACTATAGGTTCTTCCTCCGGAGAGATCTCCTTGTTTATCAGCCCGATAAGCCGTTTTGCCGCCTCCGCCCCCAGCCGCTCGGTATCCTGCCTTACGGTGGTGAGTTTAGGCATCAGAACCTGTGACAGCACAATACCGTCGTAACCCGCAATGGAAATATCCTCCGGAACGGACATTCCCAGTTCCTCCAATGCGTTGATAGCTCCGATCGCTGCAAAATCGTCCGGCAGAATAACGCACGTAGGTCTGTTGCTGCAAGACAAGACCTCTTTAAAAAGAACTTCGGTGCATCCGGTATCATGATAGCGTCCCTGCAAAAGGTGTTCGCTGCTGATATTTATATTCAGGCGGCTCAGAGTTTCCTTGAACGTTTTTACACGTATCGCAGTCACGTCCGACGACTCGCCGTAAATATACGCAATTTTTGTATGTCCCCTGCTGACAATGTACTCCACAAGCTGCCTCATTCCCTGTTCGTTATCGGATATTACCGAAAGCCGCCCCTCTGCCTTGTAGTCTATGGTAACAACCGGAACGTCGCCTTTTAAAAGCTCCATCGTACCCTCGTCTGCGCATTCGTCCACGCACACCACCACAACGCCGTCCACATTTCTGTACATACAGTGTTCATAGGGGGTCATCTTTCTTTCGCCGATGTTGCCGCTGATAAAGGTTATGTCGTAGCCTTCCTGCTCCGCCTGCTTCTTGAAACTGTTGAGGACGGAGGCAAAATAGCTCTGGGTAAGTCCGCTGTCGCTCCGCTCGCTGAACAGAACGCCTAAATTATATGTACGGTTGGTTTTGAGTGCCCTCGCTTGGGAATTGGGAAAATAGCCCATTTCCTTGGCGGCTTTTTCCACCCGCTGCCTGGTTATCTCGCTGACATCCTTATGACCGTTAAGAGCTTTGCTGACCGTTGCGATGGATACACCGCATTCGATGGCTATATCCTTTATCGAAACCATATTACTTACCCCAAAGAACCTCTCGGCATTTTTGGGAAATTCCGGGCAAAGCCTTACGCTTGTTCGTTCACTCATATCCTCTGCCCAAAAAATTTATCCCTATAAATAAATATACAACTCTTTGACCGTAATGTCAATGGTTTTTATTCATTATGGTTTTAATTTTGTTACATTGCACAAAACATCTTGAAATTTTTGTGCAGTTTAACATATTTATCATATGGATTGTAAACCGAATCATCTTCAAAAGATGTTAATTATCCCTAAAAGTATACCGAATTACTCGTTAAAAATTATGCAAAAATCAAAAAATCTCCTTTTGACTCCCTCTCCCGTGTGACCGGAATGTGACAAAAAAGACAACTTTTGCAACCTTTTTCAAAGCGGCGGACATATCAGCTTATGATCTCATACTGTTCCGCAGCATCGGACTTGTTTGCATACTCGCTTATGCCCAGAACCTTTACCTTTATCGGGCGGTTTCCCATATTTATCTCTATAACATCGCCTATCTTGACCTCGTAGGACGCTCTTGCGGGCTTGCCGTTCACACAGACCTTCTCTGCGTCGCACGCCTCGTTCGCCACCGTCCGCCGTTTGATAAGCCTCGTCACCTTAAGATATTTATCCAGTCTCAAAGCCATAGCCTCCTTTTGCAAAAAAAAGGCTGCACCGAATGACCGGCGCAGCCTTGCAGCCCTTCGTTCCTTAAAAAACCTTACTTCTTCTTCTTGGTGCTCTTGGGCTTGTCAACAGTCTCCTTGAGAACCTTTCCTGCCTTGAACGCAGGGGACTTCCTTGCGGGAACCTTGATCTTGGGACCTGTGGGATTCTGAGGATTAACAGCCATCTTTTCCTTCTTGTCTCTTACCTCAAATGTACCGAAACCTGTAAGCTGAACCTTGTCGCCGCCTGCAAGTGCCTCTGTGATAGCTTCGAGGGTCGAATTGAGGGCTTTCTCCGAATCCTTCTTGGAAAGCTCGCTCTTCTCTGCGATCGCATTAATGAGATCTGCCTTTGTCATGTTGTTTACCTCCATAAATTCGGCAGTAATTTAGCTGTTACCGCCTTTATTTTTCGCCGCCTCCCAGTAGGAGTTCACGGCTTCTATGTCAAGGGAACGCATATCTTTCCCTTCACAGCGTATCGTATCCTCCGCAGCCTCAAACCTGCGGATAAACTTTTCCGTCGCCCTTGTGAGCAGCTCTTCCGAATCAAACCCCGCCAGACGTACGGCATTCACAGCCGAAAAGAGCATATCCCCCAGCTCCTCCGCCTTTTCCTCGGGCGTACCTGCCGCTCTTACCTCCGCTATCTCGCTCTCCAGCGATTTTAACGCACTCTCCCCGTCCGGGAAGTCCATTCCCGCCCGCTGCGCCCTTTTCCCCACCTTCTGCGCCCTCATGAGAGCGGGAAGTGCGGGACTTACGCTGCGTAGAGTTTCGGTATAGGTCTCCTGCTTTTTCGTCTCCTGCTTTATGTCGTTCCAGTTTTTGAGAACGTCCTCGCTGTCTTTCACCTTAACGTCCCCGAAAACATGGGGGTGACGGACTATCAGCTTCTTGCACACGTCGCTGACCGAGTCGCCGAAGCAGAACCTTCCCGCCTCTTCCTCAAGCCTTGCATGGAACACCACCTGCAGCAGCACGTCCCCCAGTTCCTCCCGCAGAAGCTCACTGTCTCCGCTGTCGATAGCCTCGCACGCCTCGTAGACTTCCTCGATAAAGTCCTTACGTATGCTTTCGTGGGTCTGTTCCCTGTCCCAGGGACAGCCGTTCTCCGAGCGGAGCAGCTCCATGATTTTCAGAAGATCGTCAATACCGTATTTTTCCTTAATTTCAAAATCAACCATATCTCCGCACGATCCTCCGAAAAATTTTTACCGGACTTGCAATGGGCGGTCTTTGCATTTCACCCGGTTTGCCTATGCAATTATTCATTGCATTTGTGATTTATCCGTTCATTCGGCAAACCGTTTCAACGGACTGCCGAAAAACTCCCATTTAAAAGACCCGCCTATAATATATTAACCTATAAATCCAAATAATTCAAGGGGCTTTTTGAAATTTTTTTATAAATCGGCGTTTTCAACGATATTTTTCGATTTTTTTGGTGAAAATATGTAGTAAATATGTAAAAAATTTCTCTTTCGGAGGGGTTTCGTCAGAAAATTCACTTTAGTATACGAAAGCAAACTGATTTTTTTCCGCCGTCTCCCCGGCACATTTTCTCTTCCGCATCTCACCTCTCTCTCCTCTCCGTATCTTTTCCGTGACCTTTCGGTTGACATTCCGAAAATACACGGAAGACATTTACGGAAAATATATGGACTTTTTATGTCAAATTACCCCCTTGTTTTTACCTTTCCTTTCCCCCGTTGCCATAACTTACAGCTTGATTTTTCCCAAAAAACGTGCTATAATATAATTAATCCCAAAAGAGAAAAGCGCTTTAAAAAATGGGAAATAAATAAAGGAGGCTATCAATATGTGCGGTTTTAATTTCTGCAATCTTTCCGGCCTTATTGAAATGCTCAAGAATTGCTTCAGCTGCTTTGGCTGCAACAAGTAACGGTTACATAACCCCGTAACTTTTTCGGCATTTTAGCCATTTTCACCGCCGCTCCGTTCCTTCGGGAAAGGAGCGGCGGCTTTTTCTCACGTACAAAACCGCAAAGACATTCCCCGAAATGCCCGCCGAACGCAGCATTCCCGAAAACCTCTGCAAATTTTTCCGGTCTCTTGCCTTTCACTTCCCGTCTTTTGCCTCTCGCTCCCCGTCTCTCGCTTTCCGCCCCTTACTTATCGCTTTCCGTCTCGTAACCCTATCCGAGTTTATCCCACTCAATC
>JAMOZU010000206.1 GCA_023667745.1 Ruminococcus sp. | reverse complement strand
CAAGCGGGACAGATACCCCGATGAAAGTGAGGAAAAGCGGAACTGGCTCACCCGTAAAACCATAGGTGTTACGGCTCTGCTGACCGACTGGGACGTTATCTTCTCGGACAAGCTGGCGGCAAAGGTGGGGCGTGACTTCAAGAAGATAGCCCCCGTTTATCAATTTATCCTGCGGGCGGGAGAAATGGGAACTGATGCCGACAATCGGTGAAACAGTATGCCTGCGAATGAAAGATACCCGCCTGTATAATAACACATTTTTCAGACTAAAATCCCCGCCTGAAAAAGCGGGGATATATTTTTACATATTTGAAATAAGCGTTTTCAGCCTGTTCATTGCCTCCGCTGTGTTCTCATAGGTGTTGAAAGCGGTGAGCCTGAACCAGCCCTTGCCGTTTTTCCCGAAGCCCTCTCCGGGAGTTCCAACAACCTGAATTTTATCAAGGAGAAAATCGAAAAATTCCCAGCTGCCCATGCCGTTGGGGCATTTGAGCCATACATAAGGTGAATTTATGCCGCCGGTGAATTTTATCTCCAGTGAGGTAAGAGTGTCTGCCATAAGGCGGGCGTTCTTGCGGTAATAGTCGATAGCTTCCCTTGTCTGCCGCTGTCCTTCGGGGGTGAATACCGCCTCTGCCCCCCGCTGAATGGGGTAAGAAACGCCGTTGAACTTACTCCCCTGCCGCCTGCCCCAGATGTCCGCCAGTCTGACAGTACTGCCGTCGGAGGCTTTCACGGTAAGCTCCTCGGGGATAACGGTGTATCCGCAGCGTGTTCCTGTGAAGCCCGCTGTTTTGGAAAGGGAACACATTTCAATGGCGCATTTTTTTGCATCGGGGACGGCATATATGCTCCGAGGGAGAGCAGGGTCGGAAATGAACGCCTCGTATGCCGAATCGAAAATAATAACAGCCTCGTTGGCAAGGGCATAGTCCACCCACTCCGCAAGCTGCTCCTTGGTATATACAGAGCCTGTGGGATTATTGGGGGAGCAAAGATAGATAATATCGGCATGAACGCTGCTGCAGGGCATGGCGGCAAAGCCGTTTTCCTCGTTAGAGTCGGCATATATCGGCTTTCTGCCCGCCATAACGTTGGAGTCAACGTAAACGGGATAGGCGGGATCGGTCACAAGGACGGTGTTGCCGTCGCCGAAAATATCGGTGATATTCCCGCAGTCGGACTTTGCACCATCGTTTACGCGAATGTCCGAAACGTTCAGAGAAACGCCGAAACTGCCGTAATAATCGGCTATAGCTTTACGGAGGAAGTCATACCCCGCTCCGCTGTCCTCATAGCCTCTGAACGTTTCCTTAACGCCCATTTCATCGGCGGCTTTCTTGATAGCCTCCACCACCACGGGCGCAAGAGGCAGGGTAACATCCCCTATTCCCATGCGGATAAGGGGCTTATCCGGGTGCGCCTCGGTAAATGCTTTTACTTTTTTGGCAATATCTATAAAAAGATAGTTTTTTTCCATTGAGAGAAAATTCTCATTTATTTTGACCATGCTTAGATCTTCCTTTCGGTTAAAGGTTTATTTCCCCCGTAAACACCGTTTCCGCAGGACCTCGCATAAGAACCGTGCCGTCGCTGTTATAGGTAATGAACAGGTCGCCCCCCCGCAGATGGAGCGTTATCTCGCTCCCCTGCTCCGCAAAGCCGTTAAGCACCGCCGCAACCGCCGAAGCGCACGCACCCGTGCCGCAAGCCCATGTCTCGCCGCTGCCTCGTTCCCATACCCTCATTTGCAGCTCGTTTTTCTCCATAACACGAACAAACTCGGTATTGACCCGCATGGGAAAAAGAGGGTGATTTTCAAAAAGAGGTCCTGTTTTTTCAAGGGGTATCGAGTCAACATCGTCAACAAAGATGACGGCGTGGGGATTGCCCATGGAAACGGCGGTAACTTTATACTCGCAGCCGTCTATCTCAACAGGCTGTGAAATAAAGCTGTCCCCCTCGGCGTTCATGGGGATTTCCGCAGGGGTAAGCACCGCCTTGCCCATATTCACATTGACGGTTTTCACCCTGCCCTTTTCGGGAAAAAGAGTGAGATATTTTATGCCGCTGTTGGTCTCCAAAGTGACCGACGTTTTATCGGTAAGACCGTTGTCATAGACATATTTTCCGATACAGCGGGTGGCGTTGCCGCACATCATTGCCTCGCTGCCGTCGGCGTTGAAAATCCGCATACGAAAATCCGCCATTTCCGACTGCATTATAAGCACCAGACCGTCCGAACCTATGCCGAAATGGCGGTCGCTGACGATTCGTGAAACCCTTTCCGGGTCGGTCACGGTCTCTTCAAAGCAGTTGACATACACATAATCGTTGCCTATGCCCTGCATTTTTGTAAATTTCATATCAAACACTCCGATATAAGAAAATTCAAATATTTTTATTATTTCCCGACGGCTTCTGATATTCATAAATTTTCAGCACGTCCAAAGCGGCGTCGGTAAGGGTAAGCCGCTGATCCATAGCCTTTTTTTGCAACTGGCGGTGCGCCTCCCGTTCTGAGATACGCAGATACTCGATAAGCACGCATTTTGCCCTGTTCACCAGTTTCATCTCGTCCACTATGGCTTTCAGGCGGTCGTTTTCCTCCTTTTGAATATCCGCATTCCGCTTCACGGACAGGAGAAAGCGCATCATATTCACCACCTGCGGCTCACTTGCCGAACGGGGCAGTATGGGAGCCGCTATCCTTGCCCCCTTGGCGCACACTTCCTCGTAAACCTTCGGGGGAACTATCATCAGCAGCCCGCCGAAAACGCCGATATGGGCGGCTGTTTCAAGCCCGAACTCGTTTTCGAGGGGCAGAGCCATGACTGTCAGATCGCAGCCGCACGCCGAATAAATCTGCCTTAGGTTATTTCCGCCCGTAACGGTAATATCGTCAAAACCCGCCTCCCTGCCCATAAAGGACAGGCTGTTCTGCAATTCTCTCGAACCGGAGGCTATGAGCATTTTTGCCGCCACACACGCCGCCCCCTTTCATAAAAAAATCTTTCCTATATTTATATTACCACAGCTTGCAAAATTTGTCAAGGGGTTTTTGCAAGTTTTTATAAATTATCCTGCAAATTATTTGTAAATTATTTTGAAATAAAGGTTTATCGGGGGTGAAGATGAATATATGAGCGAGGTTACCTTCATAATCTGCCGGAAAAGCCTTTCGGCTGCCAAACAATATGTAAAATATTTGTGAACCGACAAGGAAAAGTTTCTTCAGCAGGTATAATAACGCCGTTTTTCCTCCGACACAAACACTCCCGATATCCAAGGACATATATCGGGACGGATAATAATCATCTTTCCTTATAAATGCTGTTCCCGCTATCCGGCTGTTTACCAATGCCGCAAACGGAGTTTTCCAATCATTGAATGTCCATGTATTATGTTTTGCTGTAATAAATAAGCCGAATTTCCCAAACAGTTTAACCGTACGAAGTTCCGCAAAAAGAATTTCTCCCCGCTTTTGACGGAGAGAAAAACTGTTTATTTACTTTTCCGTTCACGGACAAGTCCCTCTTTTATGCCCTCCATGATAATGTCCCTTGCCTTGGCGGCGTCCGCCTTGGAAAGAGGCTCGGTGTCCGCAAGGGCGTATTCCAGACCCAGGTTCTTGTACTTCGCCTTTCCCATATCGTGATAAGGCAGCACATCAAGAGCCTTTACCGATTTAAGCCCGGAAATGAACACTCCCAGACGGCGGAGGTACTCCTCGTTATAGGTTATCCCCGGAACTACCACATGCCGTATCCAAAGTTCCTTTTTCCGCTCGCTCAAAAACTTTGCGAATGCAAGGATATTGCGGTTGCTGTACCCGGTGAGCTTTTTGTGTTCCTCGTCGTCAATGTGCTTTATGTCAAGCATTATAACATCGGTGTACTTTATAAGCTCCTCAAAAGGCTCGGTACGGTCGGGAGTAAAGGTAATGCCGGAAGTGTCAAGGCAGGTGTGAATGTCTCTCTCATGGGCTTTTCTGAAAAGTTCCGTCAAAAAGGGCAGCTGCGCCATAGGCTCTCCCCCGGTGCAGGTAAGCCCGCCGCCTTTTAAAAATTCCTTGACTCCCTCGTACATATCCAGAATCTCTTCAGCGGTGACCGCCTTTCCTGCTTCGGGGGTCTTGGCGTGAAACTCCCATGTGTCCGGGTTATGGCAATACAGACACCGCAAAGGACAGCCCTGGAAAAAGACGACGAACCTTATTCCGGGTCCGTCGACTGTTCCGAAGGATTCAGTTGAATGAATATACCCCGTCATTACAGAGCCGCATGGAAGGTTCTGGAGATAACATCATCCTGCTGCTCCTTGGTGAGCTTGATAAAGTTCACCGCATATCCGGAAACACGGATAGTAAGCTGGGGATAGTTCTCCGGGTGCTTCTGGGCGTCAAGAAGGGTCTCACGGGTGAAAACGTTCACGTTCAGGTGGTGTCCGCCCTTCTGTGCGTAACCGTCAAGAAGACCTACGAGGTTGTTTATCTGCTGTGTATTAGCTGCCATAGTAAAAAACTCCTTTCATAAGAAGTATACTTGTTTAGTATAGTTCTTCACCGCTATAATAATAGCATATAAATATTAACATGTAATTGCGAATTTATGTCGGCAGTCTTAATTTTAAGTTGACATAAGACTGCCGAGCATATTCATTTTTTAGTCCCTGTCGTTATCGCTTGTGTTGGGGATATTCGAGCAGGCAGGGCAGAGAGCGTCTATATCAAGATCGCCCACGAATACACCGCCGTCTTTACCCAAAGCGTCGGGGATAATGGAGAAGGTATTGGAGATACCGTCCTGCGCATTGGCGAACTGGAGC
>JAMOZU010000205.1 GCA_023667745.1 Ruminococcus sp. | reverse complement strand
AGTTGGTAGTTAATAGTTGATTGTTGGTAGTTGAGAGTTATGAAAAATTAAATTGCATAAAAAAATGTATATATTAAACGGGAACTTTTTGTGCATAACAGAGAAAATGTTAAATTACAGAAAAAATTGCGTGAAGCTATTGACAAACAGGAAAATATGTGATATACTTATATTGCAGTGCAAATTGTGATTTGAATACGGTAATTTTATCTGTCACGGAAATTGAAAAGTCAAAAAAAGGTTACAATAAAAACCTGAGGAAAAGTCCGCTTTGCAGATCGACAGTCTTTATTTTATCGGTTTTCTCCCGCTCCCCAACCGAGAAAACAAGGTATATACAAGCCGAAAGGAAACAGCTTCACATAAAATTTAGGGCAAGTTATATCTGGCTTCCGGTCTCTTACATCCGGCCACTAACAGAATTAACTCTATAAAATTACAAAACGGTTACTATTCGATTACAGTTTGCTTTTAGGGATTGATTTTTTTTGAAATATGTTGTATGATTATAATAGAACAAAATGTGCGGAAAGGAGTTTGCCTTTTATGGAAAAGAAAAGAAAGAAAAAATTGCAAAGTGAAAACAACGGTATGGATAATGCTGCGGGAAAAGGGAAGATACAAGCGGGCGGGGACGTTCCGGGCGCACCGGGAACGGACAAGTTCTCTGCTGTTGATAAGGCGGAGGCTGTGCGTGAGCAAGTCCCTAAAGCGTCCGGAGAAAATGGCGGTGCGGACGGTGTTAAAAAGGGCAATGTAAACAAAGACGGTGTGAAAAAGGTTAAAAAGAAGGCGGAGAAAAAAGGCGGGAAGATCTCAAAACTGACAGACACCAACACGCCTTTTGCCATAGCGACGGTGCTGCCGAGCCTTATAGGGGTGATGATATTTTTTATTATCCCTTTTATGATAATCATATGGTACTCGTTTCTTGACAATCCCATAAGCCGCGATTTTGTGTTTCTGAAAAACTACGGCGCGCTGCTGGGGAATTACTCTTTCAAGATGGCGGCGAGAAACACGCTGATACTTTCGGCGGTGGCTGTCCCTTTGGCGGTGATACTTTCCTTGGGGCTGGCGGGGCTGCTGGATTCGAGAATACCCTGCAAAAGCATGTTCAGGACGTTTTTCCTGTGTCCCATGATGGTGCCTGTGGCGTCGATAGTGCTGATATGGCAGGTAATGTTCCATTATCACGGGACGGTGAACGAGTGGCTGGGGGCATGGTTTCAGGCGCAGCCTGTGGACTGGATGAAATCAAGCAAGTGCCTGATAGTGGTCATACTGCTGTTTCTGTGGAAAAATTTGGGTTATAATATGATCCTGTTTTTATCGGCTTTGAGCAATATCCCCAAGGACCTTATAGAGGTGGCGGAGCTGGAGGGGGCGGGAGCTTTTTACAGGCTGGTACATATAAAGCTCCGCTACCTGTCCCCCACTATCCTTTTTGTGACGATACTTTCCCTGATAAATTCCTTTAAGCTGTTCAGGGAGGTCTATCTGCTGACGGGAGATTATCCTTACGAGGACTTGTATTTATTGCAGCATTTTATGAACAACACTTTCAAGTCTCTCGATTATCAGAAGCTGTCGGCGGCGGCTATGCTTATGGCGGTGGTCATGGTGATAATTATAGGCGGGCTGTTCGTGTTTGAAAATAAATTCGGAGAGGACGTGGAGGAATGACGGCTGCCGGAAATATCAAAACGAAAAAGAATATCCCCAAAAGTGCAAGGCGGCGAAGGGTGTTCATAAAGGTAACAACTGTGCTGATGACGGTTTTTGCGGCGGCGGCGGCTCTTGTATTTATAACGCCCACCCTGCTTACGATAACCAACTCCTTTATGGCGCAGTCGGAGATAAACGCCAATTACGGCATGGTTTTCGGCGGCGCAGACGGCAAGACTTTTATTTCGGAAAAGATAAACCTTAAATTTATACCGGACATAGTAACGGCGGAGCAGTACATAACGGCGTTTATAAAAGCTCCCGATTACCTGCTGAAATTCTGGAACTCGGTGATACTGACCGTCCCCATAGTGATATTTCAGACGGCGGTGGCGGTGTTTGCTTCCTACGGGTTCGCACGGCTGCACGGGCGGCTCAAAGAGATAGTATTCTTTATGTACATCGTGCTGATGCTTATGCCCTATCAGGTAACGCTGGTACCCAATTATCTGGTGGCGGACAAGCTGGGACTGCTCAACACCAGGTGGTCCATAATACTGCCGGGGATATTTTCTCCTTATGCGGTGTTCCTGCTGACAAAGGCGATGAAAAGAATACCCTCCACTTATTTTGAGGCTGCCATGCTGGACGGGGCGGGAGAGTTCAGGATATTTACGGAGATATGCTTTCCCATGGTAAGGAGTGCGGTTTTCTCGGTGCTGATACTGGTGTTCATAGACTACTGGAACATGGTTGAACAGCCGCTTATTATGCTAAGTGACGAGGCTATGCACCCGCTGTCCATATTCCTGTCCAAGATAAATTCGGGAGACACGGGGCTTGCCTTTGCTGTGGCTACGGTGTATATGACCCCAACTCTTCTTATGTTCCTTTACGGGGAGGAGTATCTTGTAGAGGGGATAGCATATTCGGGAGGAATAAAGGGTTAGAAAAGAGGGTGGTTTTTTACGCCGCAAGGCGTAAAAAAAACTAAGTCTGCCGATTTAAGGTATTTCCCCGCCGTAGGCGGGGAAATACCGCCCGGCATAAAGATTTGTAATTTGCGCTAATTTAAAAATTCGGTTTAAAGAAAGGAGATAAATAAAATGAATAATGAAGTGAAAACTCCGAGAAAGGATATAATAAAGAATATCGCCATTGTTTTTCTGGCGGTAATGCTGGTGCTGACGTTTTTTTCAAACACGCTGATGAACTATTCCCTGCCCCAGGTGTCGGCGGTGTACACCAATCAAGGAACAATTTCCGAACAGATAAGGGGAAGCGGCACGGTCGAGCCTGCCCAGAGCTATGAGGTAAAGGTCAGCCGCAAGCGGGAAGTGGAGAGCGTTAATGTGAAGGTCAACGATGTGGTGGAAAAGGGCGACCTGCTGTTTACCTTCAAGGACGAGGAGGCGGACGACTCGGAGATAACCGCCGCAGAGACGGCTCTTACGGAGGCTAAGAACACGCTGGCGACTATGGAGTTCGATTACAGAAAAGCCGTTGCCACAGGGTCTTCGGGAAGTTCCCATGAGGCGGAGCTTAAAAAGATAGAAAATGCGGAGGGAGAGCTTGCCGACCTTGTTTCACAGCGTGAAGAGGTGCGTCGGGGGAAAGACCCTCTGACAGAGGCGACAAAAAGGGAAAAAGAGACTAAAGAAAAAGCTGATGACCTGAATGTCAGGAAAACCGAACTGACGGCGCAGCTTTCCTCCGTTGACACGGAGGATATGATCGATCTCCAAGAACCCTATTACACCCGAATGTGTCAGGCGAAAGAGGGCGTTGAGACGGCGCAGAAGGCATATGACGAGGCAAAGGAAAAATATGACAAGGCTGTTACAGACGCTGCTGCAAGCTCGGATTACGAGGATAGTGTAAAAGAAAAGCAGAAGGCTCTCAAAACTGCGGAGGCGGAGCTTAATGCGCTGTATTCCCAGTATTACGGCAGCGACCCGGACGCTGATATGTCCTCGGCGTATTCTGCCATTGCCATGAAGCAGGCGGAAATCGAAAGCATCAAAATGGATCTTTCCGACCTTGCGGCAAAGTCCACTAAGAATTACGCATTGCAAAACGAGGTAACAAGGACAGAGATGACTCTCAACAAAAGGGAAAAGGCTCTTACTGCCGCAAAGGACTTTCTGGGAGACGAAACAAGGGAAATAAAACTGGAGCTTAAGGGAATGATAAGCGATGTTGATGAGGACATAAGAGAGGCGCAGAGAGCGGCTGACGAGGCGGCGGAGGACAAGACAAACGCTGCCGCCGCAGGGTACATGACGGAGGCACAGCTTACCCAGAAGATAAAGGAAAAGGAAACGGAAATAAGCGGGCTTAAGGATGCTTACGATGCTGCTGTTGCCGAGGAGGTATCGAAAAATCAGGTAACGGGGATAGACCTGGAAAAGCAGAGATATGACATTGAAATGCAGAAGGAAAAAGTGGAAAAGGCACAGGAGAAGTACGACAAGCTTTTAAAAGAGCCTGCCGAGACAGAGGTAAAGGCGCAGATGGCGGGACGGATAGCAAGCGTTTCGGTTACGGCGGGAGACGAGCCGGAAGCGGGCAGTGTGGCTGTTATGATAGACATATCCGACAAGGGGTATACGCTTGAATTTTCCGTCAAGACCGAACAGGCTAAGAAGGTAAAGCCCGGAGACAAGGCGGAGATAACGAGCTGGTACTGGGGAGACGATTTTCTGGCGGAGCTGACGGACATACAGCCGGACAGCCAGAACCCCCAGACTATGAAAAAACTCATATTTACCGTAAGCGGGTCGGATATTACAACGGGGCAGACCATCTCTCTTGCCATGGGCAGCAAGGGACAGAGCTACAGTGCGGTTATCCCCAACTCGGCAGTAAGGGAAGACTCCAACGGAAAGTTCGTGCTTGTGATGGAGTCGAAGCCAAGTCCCTTGGGGAACAGGTACACGGCGGCAAGGTACGACATTGAGGTGATAGCCTCGGACGACAATAACACGGCGGTGAACGGGCTTATGGGCAGCGAGTTTGTAATTACCACGTCCACGAGACCCATTGCGGCGGGAGAACAGGTGAGACCGGCGGATTAAACCGCCGACAGACGAATGTTCAAGGAGAAGTTCATTCGCGGAGGTTCGGGGGCGGCGGTGCGGCATATTCGTGTACGGCAAATGCCGTGC
>JAMOZU010000204.1 GCA_023667745.1 Ruminococcus sp. | reverse complement strand
CGGCTTTTCCGTGACGGGGGGACGGTAAAGGTAAGCCGCAGTTTAAAGGAGCTTTCCCTGAAAGCGGGGCGGGAGCGGGCGGATTTTACGGCAAAGACCGGACGTGAGCCGACGGTGGGGGAACTGGCGGAGATTCTGGGCAGCGACCCTTCGGACGTGGCGGAGGCACTGGCGGCGGCACTTCCCTGCATTTCCCTGACAAGCGGGGACGAAAACGGCGAGGAGCGTGTTATTCCCTCGCCTTTCAAGGAGTCGGACATTTACGAGGGGATAGCCCTGCGGGAGGCGTTGGCTCATATTTCGGCGGAAGACAGGCGGCTGATATATCTTCGCTATTTCAAGGGCATGACCCAAAGCTCGGCGGCGGCAATCCTCGGAATGACCCAGGTGCAGGTGTCAAGGCGGGAGAAGAAGATACTGGAAGGCTTAAGGAAGGAGTTAAGCTGACAAAGGCGGTATCGGCAGACAAATATTTTTCCGTAAAAAAACATATCCTCCGCATGATCAAGATATGCGGGGGATATGCTTTTAACATTTTCGGCAGCTTCATCTCCGTAATTCCAACGGGGATTAGTATTACTGCCTTTTGCGGCTTAATACCCCGCCGCTTCCTCTATCTGCATAAGCGTGGTGTAATATTCGGAGGATATCTGAGTGCCGGGGCTGCGGTAGAATTTTTCCAGCTTGTCAAAGTAACTGCTTGAAACCTTCATGTCAAGGTATTTTTCGCGGGTCAGTATGTTGTTGCTGTTTGCACGGGAGTCGGCTGTGCTGAAATCGTAGAAAAGGTCATCAAGGCGGTTGTGCAATCCGCCGTCAAGTCCGGCTTTCCAGATGTCAAAGGTCATTTGGTAAAGCTCACGGAAGGTAAGCCCGTCCGAAAGGTCATATTGCTCTATTATCTCCTGCCTTGCCTCGTAGTCGCTCATATTGCCGTAGAACGCTTCCCGCCGAGCCTCCCGCACCTTGCTGTCGTCACCGATGGCCGTTCTAAGCTCTCTTTCAAAGCGGCGTATCACATAATGATAATCGTCGTAATCGGAGGGGGGCAAGGGATAGTTTATTGCGGCGGCATAATAGAAATTCTCGCCGTAGCAATACTGATACTTTTCATAGATTTTCTTGTAAATTTCGGCGTTTGCCATTCCCTTTAAATTCTCTGCGGCGGTCAGCTTGTTGTACTTGCCGTCATCGACAACATCAAAGCAGCTCCGCATATAATTGACCCCAAGCTGTACGTCCGGGTCAAATTCCACCGTGTACCAGGTCAGCTTTGTGGGATCGATCCTGTCAAGAGTGCTTGGGTCTATCTCCTTGCCGTCTATGCCGATGAGCTTCTCTTCCGGCTGAGAAGCGTATTGTTTGTACAATTCGTCAAAGTCTACAACTTTAATATTAGGGTCGCTTCTGTCAAGCTGGCTTACCTTATAAAGGTAGCTCGACTCCGGACAGGGAGTATATGTAACATTCGCATATTTGACATATACATTTCCTACATTCATAAAATGTACCTCCTGAAAATTTAAATTTTTCTTTCAAAGGGGGAAACGCAGGAACGGCATGCGAGTGGAAACAGACCGCCTTGCTTTTTACCCCTTCTGTAATATAAGACGATTCAAAAAGCGAAAATGACTGCAAGAAAATTCCGGCATTTTACAATTTCGGCAATTTTAACAAATTTATCCTTTTAAATTGTGCAAATATGCCAAAAGCATTTCCAAAGGATTAAATCAAACTTCCTTAACAGCTCAACACTCCGTTTTTGTAGGTAAGTTTTCCGGTCATTTTTAACAGCTTTTTGTAGCTGCCGTTTTTTATTGACTCTATGACCGAATTAAAAGTTACCTTCATAACCCGTGCTTCTTTGATGTCGTTTTCACGGTCCTTGTACCTTACAGGTATTTCCTCTCCCATCTCGCCTATGGCGTTTTCCTTGATAAATTCACCCAGACCCTCCGGCAAGCCTGTAAAGTTGCCTTCCTTGTCCTTGCTTATGCCGTAAACAGAGCCGCCGCCGTAGTCGTCCAATATCTTATCGGCTAACTTGCAGTAATCAAGAGGAAGTCCGCCTTTTTTGCATTCATCTGTATGGTATGCATAGTACAGGAGATCGAATGAATGAGCTTTTTCGGCAAGCTTTTCATTCAGCAGTTTTAAATTTTCCTCGCCGATATTTCCGCCGATCTTCATACTGAAACCCCACGCTTCAATGTCCAGCTCGATTTCCTCCGAAGGCTCTATGCCGATTTCCGAAAGGGCATTTTCAAGCATTTTCTGTACTTTGTTTCTGTTCGCTTCGTTATTGGCTTTTTCTAAAATTTTTGCACCCTCTTCACCTTCAAGCGTGTGCATAATGCCGATTTCCCAAGGACTTAATTCTTCGCCGTTCATGTATTTTTCAAGAGCGGCGTTCCTGTCCGCAACTACTTCCGGAGCGTTGAACAATCTGTAGGGGATAGAATATTCCGGATTTGTCCTCCACTCTCTTTCCCGCAGGGAGGCAATATCCCCTTTTAATGCCTGTTTATACCACTGCTCCGCACTGCCGTAGTAATAGATGTGATATTTCCGCCTCATCATATTGTTGTAATAGCAGCGAAATTCATCATAGGTTACGCCCGTCAAAGGTTTGCCGCTGTTGAGAGTTTTTTCTATATAATCATCTTTCAGCAGCTGTTTTGTATTGTCGGATATCTCAAGAGTATCTATGACCCTCGGCGTAAGCCGTTGGGTACGCCTGCTCATCATATTGAATTTTAAGCGGCTTTTGATAAACTGCTCCCACATGTGTTGGTTGATTCTCATAAAATTCACCTTCCGTATATTGATATGTATTAGAGTGCATATTATAATTATGCACTCTAATACGCTTGCGTTTAACTTACGTCAAATCAAAGTGCAGGATACTCATAGGTAATCGTGACCTTGAAATTATACATAGATGTAAATCCCAAAGAAGTATTTACCCCCAAAGGAATTTCGGTAGCTTTAAATCCCGCATACCATTCGGCACTGAGTGGCTTTCCTGCCAATTCCTTGATTTCAATATCCCCCGTTGCCCAGGTTACGGAAATGTAATTTCCGCTTTTTCCCTTCTTGACCCGCAGAACATTATTTGCGGAGTTATTGACCTTTCCTCTTTCCGCCGAGATTTTTGCCGTTACAATGACAGCGTCTTTCGGTATGGACGTTGTTATTTTGCCGTAAGCGTCCGACGACCATTGGTTGGACTTTGCGCTCAACTCTCTCGGTGATAAAGAGACCGTGGTTGTTGCGGTTTTGATGTACTCGCTGACAGTAATTTTGTAACTGCTCAGGCTGTGATCGGGGATAGTTTTGGGCTTAACCACAAGGTAGTAGCTTGTTGTTACGGTAACAGCCGGCGTTTTAACAACTTCCTTTGTTGTGCCTGCATTTTCCGAGGAATCTATCAGCTTTCGATTTGAATCGAAAAGATACAAATCATAGTCATGTCCGGTCGGTATACCGTCCAACGTTATGGCAATCCGTCCGGAATTGCCCGTTGTCTTCTTTGTGCTGAACTTGTAGTAATCCGCATTATCGGTATAGCCATCAGTGCTGGCAAAGTTCCCGATTAAATGCGTATACGTTCCGTCAAGCAATGACGATACGGGGAGTACTTCCGCATTTTCGTAACTGTCATTGCAAAGGCTTGGGATAGAACCGGGAGCATGCTCTGATTCCTCTTCCTGATATACTCCGGCTGCCGAAACGGACAAGGTCGTGCCTGCGCACATTGTGAGTGCCACAGCACCCGACAGGATAGCTGCAATAAATTTCTTGACTTTCATAACATTCTTCCTTTCTGCCGTTGCCATTAAGGCAACGGCGTTGAATTTGGATATTTGAACAATTCAGAAACAGGCAAAATTTCTTTTAATTTTAATTAACGATTATCCGCACTTCTTGGAAACACTGCCGCTGATATTTTCCGAGCCGCCGTTCCTGTTTGCCTTGCCGGTAAAAGTCAGCGTATATGTTTCGCCTTTTGTCAGTCCCGAAACTGTCTTGGAAACAGTAAGGGTATTACTGCTTGATGACAAGTCCGTCCATTCGCCCGCCACGTTGCCTTTGCTGTCTGTCAATACAAGATGTCCGTCTGTAATGCTTGTTGTTTCTTTAGCACCGGTTACAGTAACGTCACAAGAAGCTGTTGTACCGCTAAATGTAAGCCGAACAGAAACCGAGTTCGTGTCCGACAAGCGAGGTTCAGCCGCCGAAACCGTTGCCGCCATGCAAGCCAACATAATTAATGCCAAGAGAACCGAACAGAAATTCTTTAATTTTTTGTGCATAAAATTCCTCCTTTTTTGCCTGTTTCTATATATTAAGACGATTCAGAAGGGTAAAATGACTGCAAGAAATTTCCATTATTTTAAATTTTCAGCGATTTTAACAAGTTCTTCCTTAGAAGTTTGTGCAAATATACTAAAAACATATCCATCTTTATACCACATAAGCACATCGTAAAAATTCTCATCGGTGCTTTCGTAATAATGATACTCTATGCCGTTGAGGGTAAAAACACTGTAGATATTATGTTCATTGTCCAAACTTATACTGCTGCCGTCAGCTATTCCGTAATCGAATATTATCTTTTCTTCATTTTCGTCATTTTTGTCCGAGTAGGTTAAATGTACCGAGCCGCCCAAATAATCACCTCTTACCAGATAAAACCCCTCCGGAACATAGCCTAATCTGATACTGTTATCAAAATCTGCGAAAGAAATGTCCTCTCCCTCAAATTCATATTGGTCATACTCGTCAAATACCGTACGCATAACGTTCTCCACAGCCGCATATACCGTAGGCTG
>JAMOZU010000203.1 GCA_023667745.1 Ruminococcus sp. | reverse complement strand
TTGCAGATAACGTTGCTCATGGTGTACTCCGCTCCGTTATCCACAACAGCGTGTTCGGCAATGTAAAACATACCGGAGGTTTCCCCGAATTTCACAAACTGCAAATTATCCCCCGAAGCGCAGTACCATACCCCGCAGCAGCATTCGGAAATTTTCTGCAATAAGTCAATGCAGGAAATATTTTCCGTAATTTCCGAGGGTATATCATGAAGCCACGAAGGCAGCCCGCCATATTTCGGCTGACCGTTCCCGAACATTTCAAGCCACAGCAGGTTCATGACCGTACTTAACGTGTATGAAGCCGCCGAGCCGTCAAGTTTTTCAGCAGGGAACATTATATCCCCGAATGCCAATTTATCCAGACAGCTGACCGTTACAACGCCGCCCCGGAGCGTTCGTTTGCTTATGTAGAATTTCGGAAGACCGTCAAGCCCCGTTACCCTTATTTCCGCCGCTCTTGCCGCATAAAAAGGCGCAGGCGTTGTAAAAGAAAACTCCGTAACGCATACTCCCGACAGCCCCGGCGCATTACAGCTCCGTTTTATTTGCACATCTCCGAACTGCATAAGTTCACTGCCGTCAACATAAATTTTCAGGTCAAAGAGAGCCGCTGCCGCCTAAGAGACCGACAGCGGCTAATGAGAAATTAACCGTTACAAACGTGCCGTACCTGTTCGATTTTTTGTATGGCTTTGATACGGACGTTATTTCAACAAGCCCCGAAAATTCAGGGCTTGTAAACTCAAACCTATGGGCATACAGCGCATTCATAAGTTTTTGCGCCTCACTGTCCGGCAAAGTTGACGTTACGTTTGCGGAAAATCTCCGCCCTTTGTAAGCGGAGATTTTCTCGAACTTATAGCTTTCAAAACTTGCTCCGCTGTCGTATTCATGCGTCCATTTCGGCTCGTACGAGCTGATATATTTCAGCTTGTAATTGCCTATGCCAAGGGTTATCCCGCCGTTATATCTTTCAGACATTCAGACCGCCTCCCGATAAAATATTATCCATGAAAAACTCTGCCAGCGTGCCTCTGATGACCTCTGTACCCGCCACATTTATTGACAGCACCGTCTGGGGGGATATGCCCGAACCCGCATTGCCGGCAGTATTCCCGCCGTTCACGGTCACACTGCCGTCCGCCGTATCAGCGGTTTTATTCCCGCTTGCCGTACCTCCCAAGCCGAGCATATTTGCAAACGTTGAAACATCAACTCCGCCCATTGCACCCGCAAAGCCCTCTAAATAGCTAAGCCCCGCCGCCTCGCCTTTTTCCTTGGATATTTCGATAAATTCATCATACATCGCCGTAACGTTTTCCTGTAATTCTCCTGTTGTTTCAACCACCAGCTCACCAACATCATTTTCAGCCGTCCGGGCAAGCGTTGATTGATATTCCTGGTAATCCGCATCATACCGTTTCAGCTGTTCCGGGCGCATTCGCAGCAGTTCATCAAGATACATCTGCTGTGTTCCGTCCTTGTAATCATACTGCCCAACGCTTTCAAGCAACGCATCGCTTACGCCCAGAGCTTTCAGCTTTTCCTTGCTGGCGGTGAGCTTGTCAAGTTTCTTTGTCTCATCGCCCCAGTCGGATAAAACGAGCCGTTCCTTGCCGTTTGATGTGACCTTTTCAGCCATATCCATGCCGGATTTTTCGTATTCCTTTGCGGCGTTTTCAACGGCTTTCTTATGCTCTTCTATCGCCTCTTCCCGTTGCTTATTTTCAGCCTCCGCCGCCTCTTTTACCGCCTTGCCTCTTGCCTCGCCCTCTTCTTTTATCTGCTTTATTTCAGCCTCTGCGGCAGACTTTTCCGCCTTTTGATTTTTCTCTTTGATGTCAAGATAAGCGTCATAAGCCGCCAGATATGCGTCTGTGCCTTTTTCAAGACTGTTTGCCAGATTAAGATACTGCTGCTCCAGCCACTTGTCGTCAAGACCTTGTTCCTTTTGAATGCGTTTGAGGTTTTCCATGGTTGATTTTACGCTGTCCTTAATTGCCTTATCTCTTTTTTTACTGTCAGATGTAACAATTTCGTTAAAATGATATGTTGAGGCTGTTATGTTTTCAGCAGCGTCATCTATAGATTTTGCCGCCTCTTCACACTCCTCTTCAATGGTTTTATCATCGTTTCCTCCGCTCAAATCTATGTTGTAATCGTCTTTTAAAATCTCTTTTCCCTTGCCATAAGCAGCTTGGAAATCATCTTGAGCTTCCGCAAGTATTTCAAGCCCATCCTCCGTATTTGCTTTCCATTCATTCCAAAAATCAAGATTACCGAACGAAACATTATTGACATCACCGCCGTAAAGTTTCCCGCCGTTAAAAGTATTGTCTATCCATACCTGGACTTTTGCCCATGCGCTCTCCAAACCATTTACAAGATTATTCACCATATTTCGAGCCATACCCACCCAGTCATAGTGAACCAATCCGTCTGCGATCTGGTCGCACAGAACGATTGCAAATTCACATACGTCGGGAATTGCATCAATAAGTGCGCCAATAATAGCTGTCACTATTTCTCCGAATTTTTCACCGAGCGTTACTATTGCATCGGCAATACCTTTGAGAATAAATTTTAAAATATCGACCCCCGCATTAACGACATCATTCATATGTTCGGATAATCCGTTGAGAATATCTTCCAGAACCTTCTGTCCCGAATTTAACAAATTGCCGCTGTTAGCCGAGATTATCTCCGGAATACCTTCAACCGCTATTTCAACGACCTGTTCTACATTTTCCATAACCTCGGAGATGACTGTAAACACAGCGTTTGCGGTCTCGGTAAAACCGGCTTTGATTTTTTCTGCGCCTTCTTCATTTTCCGCTGCAATGTCCGATATGCCTTCGGTTATCAATGCAAGCCCCGGCATAATTTCGCCCATCAGATTATTTTTTAGCCCATTGAGAGTATATGTAAGCGTTGTCAGCGAGTCTTTGTATTTTACAGCAGCGTCCACAGCCTCATCAGTCATTATCATTCCGTTTTCGTGAGCCGCATTTTTCAGCTCCTTTGTGCTTTCTGCGGATTGGTTAAGTAATGGTATAAGCTGTGTATATGAACGCCCCAGTAAATCGTTGGCTATTTCATTCCGTTCTTGCTCGTTTGTTATTCCCTGTAATCCGAAAATAACATTTTCAAACAATTCTTCCCTTGTCATACCTTGCAATTCGGAAACCGATATACCCAATTTACCGAATGCCGATGCTGCCGACTCCGTACCGTTTTCTGCTTTTTCAACAGCATTGGTCAGAGTTCTTGTTGCCGTGGTCATATTGGAAATTGACGCACCGTTGAGATTAAGTATATAATCCCATTCCTGATATGCTGTTCTTGAAAGCCCCAGTATCTGTGACTGCTTGTCAACAGTGTCACCCGCTTCCATGGAAACTTCTATCATTTGATTAATATCGTCAACTATTTCCTTTATTTTCGCCGCCAACGCTTCAACGCCCTTTATTATCGCCGATGAAGTAAGGTTAGCCTTAAGCATATCTCCGAATGTGCCTGTGCTGTCCTTGGCTTTTTCCGCCTCTGCACCGTATTCGCCTGTTTTGTTCTTGACATTGGCAAGTTCGGTCTGTGTGTTAATAAGAGTGCGCCTGAACTCATCATATTGGTCTTGTGTGATATTTCCGAGTTTCAACGCCTCTTTCATATCCGCCGCTTCGGATTTCAGTTCATTAAGTTTATCCTTTAGCTGTGCCGTAATTTCCTTTAAAGCGGCTTGCTTTTGCTTATTCAGCTCCAGAGTATCATTGAAATCAAGGTGCGCCGAATTTGCGCCTTTAATCGACTGATTTATTTCAGTCAGTTTGTTTTTATTTTCCCCAAGCTCCGAATTTGCTTCTTTTAAATTATTTTTGTAATTATCGTAAGCTGATGTTTGTTCTGCGGCGTTTCCCGACAGCTCCCTTTGCGCCTGATTATATTTTTCCGTTGCCTCCGATAACTGCGCTATATATGAGGCATATTCTCCCGCTTCCAAACGTCCCTCATTAAAAGCCTTTTCAGCTTCACCGCTTAAACCGGAAATTTCGTTCATATATGTAGATACAGTTTGCGCATATCTTGCATACGCCTTTTCCCTCGCCCCCAACAGCTCGCTCGTATCAGACCCGTTAGCCGCCGCCTGCGCAATAGCCCTGTCAAGTGCCTTTATTCCCTGCTCTGCGCTTTGCAGTTCCTTTTGAGCGTCCTGTAATGCAAGCTCAAGCCCGGAGGTGTCGCCCCCTATTTTAGCCACATAACCGAAATCATTTTTAGCCATCTTAATTCCCTCCGTTTAATTTTTCATCAAGCCGCCTTTGCAGTTCCTCATTGGCTTTTAACTGCGCCGCCGCTATAAAGCTGTCCTCTTTCGTTACAGTTCCCGTTGCACGTCTATGAGAAAAATGCGCATGCGGGAAACTTACCAGATGTATCACAGTAGGCTTGTTCCTGCTTCTTACTATGAACATTTTCTTGTGTTTTTTCGGCTTCATTTCGTCCTTTACCCAGCCTATCCGCATATGCCCGACTTTTTTTGTTTCCTTTGTTTCATATTCGTTGTACGGAGACATTGCGATAACGTCCGCAAGCATTTCATTCTGAACCTCCCGCAGTACCGAGGCAGTCAGGTCATTGACCTTTGCGCCCCAGTTCCTCATATCTTTCATTATCGTGTCGGTCATTCCGCTTGACATTCTTCACACCCCCATAAAAAATGCGCCCCCGCCGTTCCCGGCGAAAACGCTTAAAATATTAATCTCATACTAATCCCCATAATTCAATGAGGGATTAGTATCATTCCTCATATCTCCACCACCCTGAACACAAACCCGTCCCCCACAATCTCATTCTCCATA
>JAMOZU010000202.1 GCA_023667745.1 Ruminococcus sp. | reverse complement strand
CAAATGTCAGCAGTGTGAAATATGCCTCCCGCATAAGACAGCACAGCAGTGAAACGCTGAAAGCCGTAAACCGATATTTTCTGCAATGCTAAACAGTCTCGCATTTTCTTTCCTATAATAATCATAACATATTTTTTTATTATTGTCAATAGCTTAATGCGAATTTATTTCATTCTTTTGCAACTTCTCCATTTTGCACAATTTCACTTCAATTACTTTGTACAGTTTGCATAATGCTAATATCGGATAAATCATTTCATTGTTTTACGTTCGGCATATTGTTCCTCCCGAAGGGTGTCGAGCCTTTCAAGCAGCCTGCCCCGCCGCTCCGCCGAAAGGGAGCGGAATTTTTGTATCATCTCCGTTTCGTTGTCGGGCAGCTCGGAGACGTTCAGACCCTTTTTGTTGTTGGTCCGCCCGGCAATATAATCCAGCGAAACGCAGTAGAAATCCGCCAGTTTAACGGCGCAGTGAAAGGGTATCTCCCGCTTGCCGCTTTCGTAAAGCTGATATTGCTGAGGCTTGCAGCCGATAACGCAGCAGACCTGTTTTTGAAGCAAGTCCTTGTCCTCCCGCAAGTCTCTTAACCTTTGGTAATAATACACAAAAAACACTCCTTGCAATTGTCGTTTACAGAAATTTTATCACACAATCAATAAATTGTCTTGACAATCAATCGAATGTGTGATAATATTAATTATAAACAATCGTTCGGTTGTTTATACTATGAAGTTAAAAGGAGCTATGAACATTATGAACTCAAAGAAGTTAAGATTTGCGGGAGCGTTAATGGCGGCTGTAATTTCGGCGGGGGCAATGACGGCAGGAGGATATGCCGCTCCGGGGAATAAGGTCTATGCGGATTCGGCGGCAAGCTCGTCGGCTGTACCGTCCAATTTTTCCTATACCTCCACCGCAACTTCCGTTACCTTGAAGTGGGACGCCGTTGCCGGAGCGGACGCTTACAGGATATACCGATACAACGGCAATACCAAAAAATATGTCAAGGTAAAAAACGTTGCGGGAAATTCCTGCACCTTAACGGGACTTTCAAAGGCAACTAAGTATTAATTCAAGGTGGTCGTACTCTACAAATCCGGAAACACCTATACGGAAGGTGCAGGGAAAGCTGTTGCGGTTTCCACCAAAATCTATGATCTGCCCTCCGCTCCCTCGGCGGATTACTCCGGGCTTGCCAAGTACAATGGAAAGACCTATTGCTTTGTCGACGGCAAAATCGCCAACGGCTGGCAGACAGTGGGCAACGAAAAATATTATTTTGACGACAACTTTACCATGCACACCGGCTGGCTTACTGTAACAGGCGGGGCGAAGTATTTTTTCGGTACAGACGGAAAAATGGCTAAGGATATTGCCCTTAAAATAGACGGCAAAACCTATGACTTTGACGTAAACGGCAAAGCGACCGAGAGAAAGGCAAGCACTTCTTCTTCGAGTTCTTATACAACAAATACCACGCCGGGAGATTTTAAAATACCTAAAGGGGGCGAAAAAAAGGACAGCGTATTTAAAAACTGCGGTATAGCCAATGTGTATGATTTAGGCGATAATCATTATGGCGGTAAAGTTATGTTTCTTGGGGAAATATCGACCCTTATTTTAGACTTTAACAGTAATGATGAATGCTATGCTTATGCTTTAGTCATTCCTATGTCATATGCAGAATATGAACTTTTTGTTGATGCTTATAAAAAAGGTATAGAGCATTCATATACTTATAATAACGGAATACATATGTGGACAGGTTCAGGAGGAGGGATTTCTCTTTTTTATGACAGCAATGAATCCTCTGCCTTTATGTCTACTCTTTATTTCGATTATGCCGAGAATTGAAAATAGCTTACGGCAGGCTCAACATCAAAAACTGCAAAACCTGCTTTAAAAACCGTGACAAAGAACTATCGGCAAAGAAAGCGTAACGGCATTTTACTCAAAATAAAGGCGGCTTGGCGTTCTCCCGCCAAGCCCTTTTTCATTGCCGCTCCCCTTAATTCCTCACCACCACAAACGCCATATATGCCGCATAAATGCTCACCAAAGCGATACCCTCGCCCCTTGTTATCTTTCGGGCGGTCTTGCAGCAGGTAAAGGCTATAATGCTCACTATCACCAGTATAACGCCGTCCGTCAGGGAGCTTATGTCCGAGCCGTTCCCGGCGGCGGCAAGGTCTATGGGGGTGATAATGCCGGAAACGCCCAATATCCCCAAGGCGTTGAAAATGTTCGAGCCTACCACGTTCCCCACCGCCATTTCCGTTTCCCCCCGCCGTGCGGCTGTGACCGAGGTCACAAGTTCGGGCAGGCTCGTTCCCATAGCGCAAATGGTAAGCCCGGTGAGGGTCTCGCTCATGCCGAGAGTAAGAGCTATAGCCTGTGCATTGTCCACCACAAGCTGACCGCCTATGACTATCCCCGCTATCCCGCCGATTATGCACAGTGTACATTTCAGCGGCGAAAAGCTGAAAGCGGGGTCAACATCATCAGTCCCCTGCGCTCCCGACCGTGCGGACTTTATCGACAGGACAATGTAAACTATAAGCCCCGCCAGCAGTACCGCCGCTTCCAGCCGCCCCAGAACTCCCCCTATAATGAACACCACAAACAACGCCATTGCCGCCGCCGACACCGGATAATCCTTTTTTATCACCGTCTCGCTGACAGGCAGGGGAGATATTATGGAACATACCCCCAGCACCATCAGCAGGTTGAACAGATTCGACCCTATCACATTGCTGACCGCCAGCCCGTTAGACCCGCTCAACGCCGAGGAAACGCTCACCGCAAGTTCGGGCGCACTCGTCCCCATAGCCACTATTGTAAGCCCCACTATAAGGGAGGGTATTTTCAGCTTCTCCGCCAGCATAACGCTGCCGTCAACAAAGAAGTCCGCTCCCTTAATCAGCAGAACAAAGCCTATTACAAGAAAAACTATCGACAATATTACAGACATTTTTTATCCTCTTTTCGGAAAACACAAATAACATTGATTTGCCGTCGGCTTTTTCCCGCCGTTTATACGGCATAAATGCCATTGCGGCAGGGAAAAGCCGCAAACAACACTTCCTTTTTTCATTATATCATATTGTTTCCAAATTATCAATATTTTTCCGTAAAATGCAAAATAATTTTTTCCCGAAAATTTTTAAATGAAAATATAGTGAATTTTTTGTAAAAGCTCTTGCATTTTATCGTCAAATGAGTTATAATAAAAAATATGTTCGGGAAAGTGCTGATTTAAGATTTTTCCCCTTCCCCCGGCCGCCCGGCAATACGAATAAGAAATCGGTTTCTTAATTTACTCAACGAAAGGAAAGGTCACAAAATGTCAAATATAATTCTGAGAATGATGGAGGCTTCCGCCGCTCCCACAGCCGAGCAGCAGCAGGCGGCTGCAAGCATGCAGGGAGGCATGCTGATATTCTGGTGTGTGGTAATGGTGCTGATGTTTTACTTTATGCTCTACCGCCCCCAGAAGAAAAAGGAAAAGGAGCAGAAAGCCCTGCGGGATTCCCTTAAAGTGGGGGACGAGATAACCACCATAGGCGGGATAGTGGGCTTTATTTTAAGCATAAAGGACGATACCGTGGTCGTTGAAACAGGCGGCGACCGCAGCAAGATTTGCGTTAAGACGTGGGCTATTTCCACCAACGACACTCAGCATGACGCAGAAGAAGAAATAGCCAAGAGAAAGTAAAAACGGGAGGCAGGAGTTTTCTTGCCTCTTTTGTTAAAATGCCTTTGCGGGCGTTTGTTTCAAATCGAATGCCTTATTTAAGAAAGCACCGATTTTAAATCGGCATATGTTACAAAACTTTTTGTCAGGCGGTTTTTCCCCGCCTACGGCGGGGAAAAACCTTAAATTACAAAGAAAGGGTGAAATTCATGAAAGCGGATTTCGACTACATATGGACGGACAAGAAGCGGACTATTTTCGGTCTGCCCATTTCTTTTACCAGATATTTCCTTACCGAAAGCAAGTTCATTACCCGAAAGGGGTTTTTTACCATTGTGGAGGACGAGTTCGACCTTTACAGGGTAACGGATAAAAAACTTGTAATGCCTCTCGGTCAGCGTATCTTCGGCTGCGGGACGGTAATTATAAACGTCCGTGACGTTGACACTCCCGTAAAAGAGGTCAAAAGCATAAAAGCCCCCAGAGAGCTTATGAAAAAGATAGACGCACAGGTGGAAAAGCTCCGTGACAGGTACAATATCAGGGGGCGGGATATGATAAACGGTCACTGCGAAAACGAGCATGACAGCGAGGACAGCGGCGATGCGGGAGATTGAGTTTATATCCGAGAGGGTCAGCTGCTGGGAATACCTTGCGGCTCAAAAACGCCCCATTTTCATCTACGGTATGGGCAACGGAGCGGACAAGATACTGTCGGTAATGGAGCAATACGGCATTTATCCTGCGGGCTTTTTCGCCAGCGATGAATTTGTGCGGGGGCATTCCTTTCACGGGCATAAAGTCCACAGGCTTCGGGAGATAGAGGCGGAGTATGAGGACTTCGTAATCGTACTTGCCTTCGGGGCGGGATATGAGCCGCTGTACGGCAGGATAAGGGAAATCTCCCGCCGTCACACTCTTATTGCGCCGGACGTTCCCGTGGCGGGCGAGGGGCTTTTTACCTATGAATACGCAAAGGAAAACGGGGAGAGCCTGCGGGCGGTCTACGGACTTCTGGCGGACGATATTTCAAGGCAGGTCTACGCAAACGTCCTCAACTTCAAAATAAGCGGCAAGCCTGAATATCTTCACAGTGTGACTACAGGCAAAAGCGAGGTATGGGAAAATATCCTCCGCCCCGGCGATAATGAAGTTTACATAGAC
>JAMOZU010000201.1 GCA_023667745.1 Ruminococcus sp. | reverse complement strand
GTTACCACCACCACACGAGCCACCACCAGTATCATCACATCAGCCGACAGCGGCACTTCAGCCTCAACGGGAACAACTCCCCCCTCCGGGACAGTCTCCATCACCTCTTCCGATGAAGACCTTATCGACGACCTGACGGAAGATCTTGACAAACCCGCAGCGGTTGAAACCGGCTCTTCCCTGCAAAATTTCACTCTCCATGAAGAGCTGACCGACGGCAGAAAAAGCAAATACACCGCCCGCTCCGTCATCTCCCACCCACAAAGCTACTACAGCCTTGACGAAAAAGGGCAGACCCTCTATGACTGTATCGTCACCGCTCTCCTGAACCACGACAGCCGCCTTGAATTTACCTCCGCCGACAACATCACCTTTGAAGATTTCTTTGATATGTACCAACTCATCTATAACGACGAGTACCGCCTTTTCTACATATCCAACCAGATAGAGTATTACACCGACCGCTCCACGGGGCTTTTGGGCGGCGTTTCCCTGCAATACACCTACACCAAAGAGGAGACCGAGCGTATGAAGCAGGAGATAGAAGCCCGCTGCGACGAGATACTTTCCCCCGTAACCCCGCTTATGAGCGACTATGAGATAGTAAAACTCATTCACGACGCCATTGTCACAGGCTGTACATATATCGAAAGCGATAATATGAACACCGTCTACGGCTGCATGGTAGAGGGGCAGGCTCTCTGTCAGGGGTATTCACGGAGCTTTATGTATATGTGTTCCAAAACGGGACTGGTCTCCTACGGAGTTTTCGGCGAGGCAAACGGACCTCATATGTGGAATATAGTGGAAATGGGCGGGGAATATTATCATGTGGACTGCACCTGGGACGACCCCGACCGTGCGGAACGCCCCGACTCGGTGTCCTACGATTATTTCGGAGTTACCGATGAGCGTATACGCGAGCTTCGGGAAACCGAGGAATACACCTACGACATTCCCGCCGCCAACGGCACACGCTACCGGTATTACACCTACAACGGACTTACCGTCAAAAACACAACCGAAGCGGAAACTCTCATTCGGCGGGAAACGCTGGCAGCCGCCAAAACCAAGGCAAGCACCGTCCAGTTTATGTGCGCCGATGATACCGCATTCGCCGAGGTAACGGGTCAGCTTTTCTCCAACTCCGGCAGGAATATCCTTGTGATACTCGAAGAGATACTCCCGGAAGCCGAAAACCCCTTTGAGACCTACACCATTCAGCACAGCATGAACGACAAAACAAGAGTAATAAAATTCTATCTTGAATATAAATAAATTTGAGGCGGTCTTTTTCCCCGCCAAGGGCGAGAAAATGACCTAAGGAAACGCTTATACCGTGCGGTTTTCCCGCCGTCAAAAAGCACCTATCGGGCGGTCTTTTCCCCGCCTGCGGCGGGGAAAAGACCGAAGCACACATTTAAAGGCGGTGATAATAACGTTTATACAGGGCAGATCAAAAAAGATCATATTGATATTAACGGCGGCTCTTGTCCTGTCCGGGTGTGACAGTGCGGAAAGCGAACCTGTAAAGTATACCGTTATCTCCGACGGCACAACAGCCCCGGCGGACGTTTCGGCGGACATCTCCCTTTCCGGAAGCACCGACCGTGTCACCGAAAACAGCTCTCTTTCCGACAACAACTCCCGCACCGAAACTTCCTCCGAAAAGCTTATGATCCCCGACCATATGGAGACCCGCTATATCTCCCTTTCCTTTGACGACCGCATGCAGGACGCATACAACGAGGTAGTCTCCACCATAACCGCATTCCGTGAACGCTCCCTTATCCCCCTTACCATAAGCACTTCCGACTATGCCAAAGTCCTCGAGACCGTCCGCTGCGAACAGCTGGGACTTTTCTTTCTGGAAGACAGAACACAGGGCGCATTCGACAATTCCGCCCATACCTTCGAGATGAACTTTACCTATAAATACTCCATTCCCGAAACCAACGCCATGCTGCGGCGGACGGAAACAGAGGCTATGAAGATAATCGCCCTGACCGACGACAGTATGTCCGACTTTGAGAAAATGAAAATTTTCCACGACTACCTTGTCTTAAACGTGGAAAGTTCCACTGACGACCCCTATGCAGACTCGGTTTACGGTGCGCTCGTGGAGAAAAAGGCTCTCTGCGAGGGCTTTGCCAAAGCCTTTTCCTACCTTTGCAACATAGCGGGCATAGAAAATATGATAGTTACGGGCTTTACCGACGTTGACCATATGTGGAACATGGTAAAGACCGAGGGAAACTGGTATCACGTGGACGTGGGCTGGGATAAACCCTCTTCGTCATTGGCGGAAAAATACCCGGATATGGTGCTGTACCAGTATTTCCTCGTCAGCGACGACGTTATTAAAAACAACCGCACCATAAACTCCCTTTTCGGTCCGCCCCCCAAAGCGGACTCGGAGGAGATGAACTATTTCCGCCGTGAAGGACTCTATGCCCGCAGCTACTCGGATGCCCTTGAGATGATCGAGCGTTCCTGCGCCCGCAGCATAGACTCCGGGGAAAAATATTTCATGATAAAGCTGGATTCTTCCAACCTCTATCTCCAGACTACCGCCAACCTTATAAAGCCCGACGAATCCGGCACATCAGACATCGACCGCATAGTCTCCGGGCTTAATTTCACAGGCAGGATAAGCTATATCGACTACTACAAGGATTACAGGATAATTATTTTTGTACTGGACTGAAGGATCGGTATGAGGTAAAACAGCCCCATCGGCATTTGAATGCAATTAAAGGAGCGTGAACCAAAATGCACAACTTTGAAAAGACTCTGCCCGTTCTCTTTTGTGCGGCTGTCCTCACCTCCTGCCAAGAAACACCCAAAATTCCCCCCACCGATAACCTGTCCCCGGTGACCAACCCGGTAACAACCCGTTCCACCTATACCGGAACTACCGTTGAGTATATCCCTACATCTCCCGCCCCCCAAAGGCGGAACAGTTTAGATATGCCGGATATGCCCGAATTTCCCGATATAGATATGCAGGCAGCGGACAACCCCTTTGACAGCGACTTCTATGCCATGTTCAACGAAAACGCCGCAGACTTCCCCGACTTTTCCGTTGCCCCCGAAGACGACAGCGGCGAACAGCTCCCCGCCGACCTTACATCCGTCCCCTACACCGGCCCCGAGGACATCTCCGTCAGCCGGGAGGACGTGCCGGAGGAGGAAATGACCGACCTTCCCGTTCCCCGGACAGTCCCCGTGGAGACTGCATTCCCCGGAGCAACAATGCCCGATTTCACCTTCTCCTACCCCGCCGAGACCACCGTCCCCGCAGTCTCCCCCGAAACCGTCACCGAAACAGGCGGCGATTTCCCCCAAACAGACCCCTTCGATATCCGGGACTATATGCCCGATATGGGGGAGTTCCCGGCGTTTGATGACGTGGAATTTGATACAGCACCCAGGAGCTAGAGGTTAGAGACTAGAGGCTAGATATGCTGCGGGTAAAGCCCACACAGGAAGCAAGAGGCAAAAGGCAAGAATTTTATTGCGTTATAAATATTATAACATGACTTTATAGATCTGTCAATAGCTTTGTGCAAAATATCGTTTGTTTTTATTAAATTTGTATATCTGCACAAAATCTCATTGCATTTTTATGCAATATTACATAATGCAAAATAAAAAATTCCGTTCCCCGAAAATCCGGGAAACGTTAAAATAAAACTCTCGCAAATCAACCGCAATACACATAAAGGAAGTGGCGAAAATGCCTATAAATATACCCGACAACCTCCCCGCCGTCCCCGAGCTGCGGCGGGAAAACATCTTCGTTATGACCGACGAAACCGCTGCCCATCAGGACATACGCCCCTTGCGTATCGCAATTCTCAACCTGATGCCCAAGAAAATACAAACCGAGACCCAGCTGCTGCGGCTTTTGAGCAACACTCCCATTCAGGTGGACATCGAGTTCCTGCAAACCGCCTCCCACGTTTCGAAAAATACCCCCGTAAAACACCTGAACAAGTTCTACAAAACCTTTGATGACGTAAAGGATAAACGTTTCGACGGGCTTATAATCACAGGCGCACCGATAGAACAGCTGCCTTTCGAGGAGGTGGACTACTGGCAGGAGCTCTGCGCAATAATGGACTGGTCTCTCACCAACGTCTTTTCCACCTTTCACATCTGCTGGGGGGCGCAGGCAGGGCTGTACCACCATTTCGGCATACCAAAATATCCCCTGCCCCGAAAAATGTTCGGCGTCTTTCCCCATAAGATCGAGCAGCCCATGAGCCCTATCGTCAGAGGCTTTGACGAAACATTTCACGTCCCCCATTCCCGCCACACCTGTCAGCTGCGGGAAGACATCGAGCGGGCAAAAGGACTTGAGATAATAACATCCTCCGACATAGCCGGAGCGCACATCATCTGCGACAAAAGCGGACGGCTCTTCTTCGTCACCGGGCATTCCGAGTACGACCGATTCACCCTGCGGGAAGAATACTTCCGCGACCTTGAAAAGGGACTGCCCATATCCGTCCCCTACGGCTACTTCCCCTATGACGACCCCGGACAGCCCCCCCGCTTCAACTGGCGCTGTCACGCCAATATGATGTTCTCCAACTGGCTCAACTACTGCGTTTATCAGGAAACCCCCTATGCCCTTGAGGAGATAGAGAAAATAGTTATCGAATGTTAGACATTACACCGATCCCCACATAATTCAACTAAGGATTTATACAAATCCCTGATTGAATTATGTGAACCATCCGCCGCAAAAACCATATATGTAATTTCCCACGCAAAACACAAAAAACTGACAAGCAAAATACAAAAAATCACCCCTTGAAGGTAGAAAATTACCATTTTCAAGGGATGAATTTAAATTTTGTTAATGTGTTCATTTATGAATTTTGGATTTGTTAGATTTTAACTGCGAACAATAAAAGAAGCCAAAAACAAAGCCAACGGAC
>JAMOZU010000200.1 GCA_023667745.1 Ruminococcus sp. | reverse complement strand
AAAATTATACCTCCCCGGTATCTGCCATAATTTGCATATGAAAATTATGTATAATGCCGCCCTTTGCAGGCAATAATTTTACCGATGATTTCTTTCGGCAAATATCCTGTCACGGCAAAAAATTTATCGGAAGCGGAAGACCGGGCATTGCGCCCTGTTTCCGAGAGGAGCGCAATATGTACTATAACAAGGTGGATATAAGCGGCGTGGACACGTCCTCTCTGACGGTGCTCAAAGAAGCGGAGAAAATGCGCCTGCTGCGGGAATACCGGGCGGGCGACCGCTCGGCAAGGGAAAAACTCATAAAGGGCAATCTGCGGCTTGTTTTAAGCGTTCTCCAGAAGTTCACAGGCAGGGGCGAAAATCCCGACGACCTTTTTCAGGTGGGAGTTATAGGGCTTATCAAGGCTATCGACAATTTCAACACCGACCTTGACGTGAAATTTTCCACGTATGCCGTGCCGATGATAAGCGGCGAGCTGCGGCGTTACCTGCGGGACAACACGCCCATAAGGGTCTCCAGAAGTCTTCGTGACCTTGCCTACAAAGCCATGCAGGCTAAGGAAGCCCTTACCGCCCGCTTCCAGCGGGAGCCGGACATTATGGAGATAGCCCGTGAAGTGGGCGTTCCCAAAGCGGAGGTGGTAACAGCCCTTGAAAGCATTTCCGACCCCGTCTCCCTCTATGAACCCGTTTACTCCGACGGCGGCGACACACTCTATATCCTCGATCAGTTAGGGGACGGCAGCGGCAGCGAGGGGTGGATAGAGGAGCTTAGTTTCCGTGACGCCATCGGCAGCCTTGACGAGCGGGAAAAGAGGATACTCTACCTGCGCTTTTTCATGGGCAGAACGCAGGTGGAAGTCGCCCGTGAAATAGGCATTTCCCAAGCACAGGTCTCCAGACTGGAGAAAAACACTCTTGACAAAATCAAGGGGGTGAACAGCTGAAAAAATCCCCGAAAATATCCCGAAAGGCAGATGAAAAAATGGAAAACCGAAACGGCTGGGCGAGAACGTCGCCCATAGGACAATACATTGCCCTTTTCTTAGGCGGGGGCATACTCTACTCCCTCCTTGAAATATCCACCAGAGGCTACACCCACTGGACCATGACCCTGACAGGCGGCGCATGCCTGCTGATAATGTACCTGCGCTACACCCGCCACCCCAACGACAGCATACTCTTCAAATGTTTTTACGGTATGTGCGTCATCACCGCCTTTGAATTTACCGTTGGCTGTATCGTCAACCTTATGCTTGGGTGGAACGTATGGGATTACTCCCATATGTACCTTAATCTGTGGGGGCAGATATGTCCCTCTTATTCCGCAGGCTGGTTCTGGCTGTCCCTGCCCATAGCCCTTATATGCGGCAGAATAGCCCCTCCCCAAAAGTCCTCGGAAAATATTCCTCTTTACGGAGAAAATCCTGTATAATTTTTCAAATTGCGGGAAAAATAATCTAAGAGACCATTAAAGTACGCAGCAAAGGGGCTGCGGGAATTATACAAATCCATCATTGAATTACGGGATCAGTATCAGCTCCCGCCGCCCTTTATGTAAAGATGAAAGGATATGGTAAACTGTGAAAACTAATTTTTTCAAGGACGGAAAACTTCCCGGCAAGGGTACGGCGGCTGTAATATGTTTCTGCCTTGCGGCGGTGGCGGCACTGGGAATATTCTCCTATAACCGCTCTGCAAAGGGACTGGCGGACGAGCTTTCGGGACTTGCGGAAAACAAAACGGCAACTCAGCCGGTCATTCCCCCGGAGGACTCGGAAAACGCCGCCGCTCCCGCAGAAAATGTCCCCCTTGAGACCGAGCCGGACAACGGCAGCAGCGGTGACAGCGGCAATGCTCTGAAAGCCGATACTCCCGCCGAAAATATCCCCATTGAGACTATGGCGCAAGACCCATTCGGCAGTACAAACGGCAATGACAGCCCCGATATTGTTCCCGCAGAAGCGGACAGCATTCCCGGAGCAACGGCAAAGCCCGTCAGCGGTGAGATAATAAACAGCTTTTCAGGCGGCGAGCTTGTGAGATCAAAGACCCTTTCCGTCTGGAAGACCCACGACGGCATTGATGTGTCGGCGGACGAGGGGACGGCTGTGCGTTCCATGACCTCCGGCGTTGTTACCGACGTCACCGACGACCCGCTCATGGGCGTTACCGTTGTGATAGACCACGGCAGCGGCTATGAGGGCTGGTATTGCAGCCTTGCGTCGGAAGTCCCCGTAAGCGAGGGGGACGAGGTGGAATCGGGCACTGTCATAGGAGAAGTCGGCACTACAGCCGAAGCGGAGATCGCCGATCCTCCTCATCTCCATTTCGGCTTGAAGAAAAACAACGCTTGGGTAGACCCTGCGGAATATCTCAGCGGAGAGGGAAGTTAAAGAAGTACTGATTCAAGGTATTTTCCCTGCCGCAGACGGGGAAAATACCGCTTGACATAAAGATTTACAATTACAGATAACCGAATATTTAGAAGCAAGAGGCAAGACGGTTTTCGGGCTGAATTGCCTCTCACTCTCTGAGCATTCCTTTCACCCTTTCCCCGGAAAAAGCACCCGTCAGGAATACCGTACCGAAATATAATATTGCCCCGAAACAGCAGGAAAGTATTGTCTGCACTCCGCCGCCTTCCGCAGCGGAGTGCATCATCAATGCTCCCGCCCCGCATATGAGACTGCCGAAGGCTATTTTAACAAAATCGGGAATCATATCTCCCATGCGCTGTCCGCAGTACACCGAAAGCGAGAACAGAGACAGTCCGCATATAAGTATGTAGCAGGCGAGAGTGGCTATTGCCGCTCCGGTCACCCCGAGTTCGGGAATGGGGGTAAGGAGAAGATTGAGTATCAGCTTGACCGCCGCTCCCAGTCCCATAAGTTTTACGGGAATGTCCGCCCTGTCCGCCGCCTGCAAAAGAACAAATGCCGTCTGGGACAGGCAAACGAAAGGCACAGCCATTCCCATAACTGTCATAGCATCCCTGCATGCCTCTATCTCAAGCTCCCTTCCTCCGAACAGCAGCCGCAGTACAGGCTCTGCCATCGCCGTAAGCCCCGCTCCCGCCGGGAACGCCGCCAACGCCGAAACAAGCAGGGCGTTTTTTGCGCAGCCGCAAAGTTTCTCCCCGTTCCCCGCCGCCTTTGCCGCAGCCGCCGCAGGGAGAATGCTTTTGCCGAACATATTCGTAAGAGCGGGAACAAGGTTGAATACCGTCACCGCAAGTCCCGTGAAACTTCCGTAAATAAAATTCGGCATATCCTTTAACTCCACTCCCGCCTTTGTAAAACGGGAAAACACCTCCGGCGAGGTTACGGTCATTTTCCCCAACGCTCCCATGACCGTCACAAGGTCAATAAGGGACGTCAGATTTACCGCCAGCGCACCCGCCGCCGCAGGCAGGGCGATTTTTACAAGCTCCGAACGTATCTCCGCTCTTTCGCCTGGGGACAGGCGTAACTTCTCCGCCCCCGTTCTGCGTCTTTCCCGCCTGTCGTAAAGCATGACCGCAAAAAGTCCCCCGAAAGAGGAAAGGGTTATCCCCGCCACAGCCGCCGCCGCACCGTAGGGAACAGCCGCTTTAAGAGGGTCTATATCCCTGCCGCCGCAGCCTATGACTTTTAAGAATACATTCGGCTTGTTTTGGGCAAGGTACATCGTCCCCCAACAGAGAAACAGCCCTAAGATAAGTTTTACAGCCCCCTCCGTCAACTGGGATAACGCCGTGGGGTACATATTCCGCCGCCCCTCGTAATACCCCCTGTACACCGCCGCCAAGCACCCCGCAAACACCGACGGCGCAATAACCGCCGCCGCCGGGAACGCATAAATGTCCCCCACCGCATACTTACAGAACGGGTACGCCGCCAGCATTATCACCAACGCCGAAACAAGCCCCACCGCCCCGAAAAGCCGCAGCCCCACCCGCTTTACAGCCTGCGCCCCTCTTTCGCCGTCCTTTTCGTAAGCCGCCGCCGTGCATTTTGCCGCCGCAGCGGGAAGTCCCGTTACCGACACGGCGTAAATGGGCATAAATATGCTGTACGCCGCCGAAAAATAACCCATTCCCCCGCCCCCCAGCATATTCGCCAGCGGTATCTTGAACATAGCTCCCAGAATCTTCACCGCCGCCGCCGATACCATCAGCACCGCCGACCCGTATAAAAAGCCCTGTTTTTTCATCTCACACTCTCACGCTTTCCGAAATTGATATGGTAAACAACAGGTTTTCGGGCATTTATGCAACCGGCAGGAAAAAATGTCCGATAACCGCCTTTTTGGGATTTACCGATTTAAGGTTTTTCTCCCGCCGAGGGCGGGAGAAAACCGCCTGATACAAATCCCATAATTCTAATGGGGATTAGTATGACAAAAGGATCATTAGAGTTTACGGATAATAAAAATACGATTTGATCGGTATTGTCTTTAATCGGCACGTCCTTAATTATTAATATTTTATATGTTGATTTTTTTTTAAATATGTGGTATGATAGAAAATAATACCGCCCCCGAAAGGAGAATTTACCATGGAAACACAGGAAAAGAAAGTTATATTCAGTGCCATTCAGCCTACGGGTACTTTTACCTTGGGCAATTATATAGGAGCGATACGCAACTGGGTCAAGATACAGGAGGAGTTTAACTGCATATACGCCATTGCCGACCTTCACGCCATTACGGTAATGCAAGAACCCGCAAAACTCCGTCAGCGTACGGTTGAAGCCTTCGCCCTGCTTATGGCATGCGGCATAGACCCGAAAAAGTCGGTAATGTTTATCCAGAGCCATAACAAGTGCCATGCGGAGATGAACTGGATACTCTCCTGCTCCGCCCAGTTTGGGGAGCTTTCCCGCATGACCCAGTTCAAGGCGAAGTCCGAAAAACACCCCGATGACATCAACGCAGGACTGTTCACCTATCCCGTGCTTATGGCGGGAGACATTCTCCTTTACCAAGCC
>JAMOZU010000001.1:37779-41862 GCA_023667745.1 Ruminococcus sp. | reverse complement strand
CGGCGGACGGTCAACATCGCTGCTTTTTTCCGTTTACCGCTCGCCCTTGTCCGACCCGCTGACATATCTAAGGCTTTTTACCCATGTCCTGGGGCATTCGGGAATAAGCCATTATATGGGGAATTTTACGGTGATACTGCTGGTAGGTCCTATGCTTGAGGAAAAGTACGGCGGGAAAAGGCTGCTTTCCATGATAGCCTTTACCGCCGCCGTGACCGGGCTTATAAATATGATATTTTTCCCGGGGACTGCCCTTCTGGGGGCGAGCGGCATTGCTTTTATGATGATACTTTTAAGCTCCTACGCCAACAGCCGCAGCGGGGAAATTCCCCTGACCCTTATATTCGTGGCGGTGCTTTACCTCGGCGCAGAGATACTCAACGGCATTTTCGCCGCCGACAACATCTCACAGATGGCGCATATCATAGGCGGGATTTGCGGCGGCGTGTTCGGGTGGCTGATAAGCAAGAAGGCGGGATGATACAAATTCCTTATATGAGTTGATAGATTTTGAGTATTGTGAAACGAGGTAAGAAAGGAGCAAAAAAATGTCAATAACCGTAAACATCTACTACAGCGGAAAAAACGGCAATGCAAGAAAATTCGCCGAGGAGATGACCGCCAATGGAACGGTGAATGCCATAAGAGCGGAAAAGGGGAACAGGCGGTATGAATATTTTATCCCCTTTGAAGACGAGGAGACCGTTCTTCTGATAGATTCATGGGAAGACCAACAGTCCCTTGATATTCACCACGCCTCCCCCATGATGAATGAGATAACACGTCTGCGGGAAAAATACGACCTGCATATGAAAGTGGAGCGGTATACCGAGGACGAAAGGGGAGTACCCGAGGGGGACAGGGAATTTATAAGGTAAATGCTTGACATTATCCCCGAAGCATGTTATAATAATATCGGATAAAATTGCGGGGGATGTCACCCATAACAAAAAACGGAGCGCAGTTTTATTTAAGAAAACACCGAAAAGCAAGAAAAAAGGGGATGACACCCATAGCAAAAAACGGAAATTTTTCTGCCAACGCATCTGTCACCGTCCTTTCCGAGGACGGAAAAGAACTGGGCATGACCTATCCCAAGCGGGCAAAGGGTCTTGCCAAAAAAAGTCGGGCAGTTTTTGTGACCGACAGCATTATTCGTCTCATATCCTGCCCGGCGCAATACGATAACACGGAGGATAATATGATGGATAATATAAATAACGCCCCCAATCAAACAAATGTGAACTTCTTTTACCTTGACCCCAAAAAATGGAAAAAGCACAGGGACGTACCCGGTACGGTATTTGAACGCTTTTCCATGCCCTCGCCATTTAATGAGGGGGAGATGACGGACATTCTTGCAATGGGCAATTGGAACAGTACTTGGTGCGAGATAACCAACAGCGTAGATGTGCTTGAAAAGAACAGCGACTACCGCTTTGTTTTCTGGCTCAACGGCGGGGAAAACGACCAAAGCAACGAGATTTGTCAGCTTCACATAATCTTCACCGACGACCCCGTTAATCTCCCCCTGTCCGACTGGGACAACAAGCTGTGCTACCGCCTAAACAAAGGTTACATAAAGCCGCTTAAAAGATACAACGGCTGGGAGCTTTATTCCATCCCCTTTAAAACCGGGGACAAGAATTTTGTTCAGATGCGGTTCGTTGCCCAGTATGCGCCTATGGCGATAATGGCGGCAGAACACCCGGACGTTTACAAGGATCTGCCCGACCGCCCCGACCCCTTTGCGGGCGAACGCCCACAGAGGCACAATATCGTATTTGAGGACGGCTGGCCGAGCGATAAGTGGTATTCCACGGAAAATCTGCGGAAAAAGCACGGAATGGGCGGCGGCAAAAGCGATACCGACAGTCTGTCCGATAATGTAAGCTCGGATTTGCCGGAGGTAGTGGCAAAGGTCATTGAGGAAACCCTCAATTCCGAGGAAATGGCAAAGTCCATAGCGGAGCATATAGATATGTACGCTCTTGCGGACTGCCTTGCCGTCAGGGGATTCGACAGCTCGGACGCCGTTCAGGCTGCCGCCGACAGGATAAAGGAGGATATACTCAAGGAGCTTCGGGGGTAAATTATATATCCCGTCTGTAAAATAATGACCGCCTGTACCTTTGGGAGTACAGGCGGTTTTTGTATCAGGCTTCTTCCGTCTCGCAGCAGAGAACGCCCGAATCTATAACGTTGGCATATACTCTCGCACGGAACATTCTCTGTCCGCAGGCGGCGGGGGTAACGCCGTCGTCGGTATCTTCGGGGAGGACAAAGTTAATGCACTCCACACGAATGTCACGGCAGCCCTCAAAGCTGTGGGCGGGGATAGTGAGGGTGCGCATTCCCCTTTGCAGCTCGGTGCCCGTATCGTCAAGCTCGGTAAGTACCACCGCAAGAGCCACTCTCACGCCGGGGCATACGTTCGCCAGGGTAACGCTTACCTGGGCTATCCGCCCCATAAGTCCCAGGGACAATGTTCCTGCGTCCACCGTTATCAGCTCTTCGCACGCTTCGGACAATACGTCCACAGGTTCCGGGCAGGGTTCGGGATAGATTATCTGCCCACAGTCCACCATAATAACGGGATTGTTGAACGCCGCGCGGTTGCTCTCGGTGTCGGTAAAGCCTATAACAGCGTCAACTTCCCTGTCCCCTGAACGGCTGCCCGTGTGGCGGACGTTAAAGGTAAGAGCCGCTCCCTGCCATTCGTCCGTACCCAAAGAGGGAATGTTCCAGGTAAGTGTCTGCGCTCCTGTGACGGTGACAGTACCCATAGTGGGAGCAGATGCGCTTAAAATGGTAAACTCCGAGGCTACCTCTTCGGTAACGGCAATGGCGGTAGAGCCTGTAATAAGTCCGTTGTTGCCGAGGTTTGCCAGGAAATTCTCGAACGTGCCGTCGGCGGTGTCAAAGTCGGTGATGACATAGGCGGAGGAGGGGGAAGTTGCCCAGTTATCCATAGCCGCAAGGTCTGCGGACTCGGATGAGCGGACAGCGACAAAGTAGAGTATTATCCCCGCTTCCTTTGCGCTTGCAACGGCTTCCGAGGGATCTGCGCCCGTGTTATACCGCCCATCGGTAAAGATGAACATAACTTTGCGGTTGCCGGTGTTTCCGGCATTGAGCATATTCGCCGCCGCTGCGATTCCGGCGGCAAGGTTGGAATTGCCCCCGGCGGTCACGGAGGAAACGGCGGTCTGCAATACAGCGGGGTCGTCGGTAAGTCCCTGAACGACAGTCCCATCGGAAGCGTATGTTACCACAGCCGCCCTGTTGCCGCAGCAGAATGTACCGGACGTACCCGTAGCCAGTCTGTCCGCAAGGATATTTACCAGACTGCCCGCAGACGCTTTTATTTCCGACAGGGGTGCGCCTGTAACGGAATTGGAAGCGTCCAGCAGCAGCGCAATATCCGCCGGGACATTGGCAAGGTCGGGAGCTGCGCTCAAAGCAAGAGTGACCTGAAACTCGCCTCCGCATTCCACGGAGGTGGAGCTTATATATTTATTGGAAGTCAGAATGCCCATAACGATTCTCCTTTTCATATAATTTGCACCTACGGTATTATATTCGATTTTCGGGAAATTGTTAAAATGCAAACAGGCAGGAAAATTGCGGGTCACAATTTTCCTGCCTGTTTTTATTTGACGTACATTTTCAGCTTAACAAACGATTTATTTCATCATCGGGCATACCCATTGAACGGAATTTGAAAAATAAATCCTGATTTCTTTGGGCTATGCCCTCTGATATTCCCTCTGCTTTACCCATGACTATCCCTTTTTCTATCCCCTTTTGCTCCGCATTAAACAACGCCGATGCCTCGTCAAATGCCATTTTCTCCCTCATGCGGGCGTTTTCTCTTATACGGTCGTCCTCGCTCATGGTGTAGCGTGTAATGCTTTCACTGCTCATTGACCTAAATCGCTCCCTTTTGCAAAACTAAGGGCAATGCGTATCTGCTCATCGGAAAATCCGGCAAATTTCATGCCTTTGATCATTTCTTCTATCCCCTTTTCTATCCCCTTTTCTATCCCCTTTTCTATCCCCTTTTGCTCCGCATTAAACAAC
>JAMOZU010000001.1:0-37679 GCA_023667745.1 Ruminococcus sp. | reverse complement strand
ATGCCTTTGATCATTTCTTCTATCCCCTTTTCTATCCCCTTTTCTATCCCCTTTTGCTCCGCATTAAACAACGCCGATGCCTCATCAAACGCCATTTTCTCCCTCATGCGGGCGTTTTCTCTTATACGGTCGTCTTCGCTCATGGTGTATATTGTAGTTACGGCTTTCTCCATAACAGGGTCGTTGGTTGCTCTTAACATCTCAAATTCCTCCTTACTGTCGGCGTTTATAAATTGCAGCCAGAGTTCCCGGCTGTTGTTCGGGTTGGGCGTTTTGCTTATTTTCCTCAGCTCAAAAAAGAACATCTGCATTTTCTCGCTGAACGTTTCCCCGGTCTCTTTGACAATGGGGTTTACCTCATGGCAGAAAAGCCTGTCGCCGGGGAACATGACAAAATCTATGATGTTGAGCGTTACTGCGGGCTTAAGCTCGCTGTAGTTGCCGCCCCGCTTAAGTCCGGAATCATACAGTCTTGACCAGTAAAGAAGCGACCTGTCCCGGAAATCTTTCTCGTCCTTTATCTGTATCTCCACGTTTACAAGCCTCTCGTCCATGTTCATAACAAGGTCAAGCCGGCTGAACTTCCCATCTATCATATCCGGGGGTATCTCCGGGTTGAGAATTTGCAGCCCCGTTATGCTCCCCTCGGGAATACCCAGCATACTCGACACAAAAGGGCGCAGCAGTTCCTGATTATCCACAAAGAATTTCTTGAAAACATAGTCCAGCTTTGCTGTAAGTATTTCCCTTGGCATAAGCCGTTCCTCCCGTCCGTGTGGTTATATTTATATTATATCACAGTCCGCTTAAAAATGCAAGAGAAATTTTATTATGTTTTATTGCGGTTCTCCCCCCGCCTGACGGCGGGGGGAGAACCGGGTTTTTATGCAAGCTGTCCAGTTTGACGGCGGGGAAAACCGCATGTTTATGAAAGCTGTCCAGTTTGACGGCGGGGAAAACCGCAGATGTATAAAGTTTTTTATAAAACGGCGGCTCGAAAAATCAAGCCGCCGTTTCATTTGGTTTAAACCGTATTAAAGCATACCTCTCCCCGTATGTCAGCTGTTGAAAAGCAGGCTGTCGATTTGGCTCTTCAGGTCGGAGTTTTTGTCTGGGGTTATTGCCGAGATTATCTGATTGAGAGCGGGGAAATACTCGCTTGTGTCAAAGGAATACTGCTCCACGGCACGGTAGCTGTTGAAAAAGTCCCGGACGTCCGATTGGGTCACATAGGAGTCGAGATATTTCGCCGAGCTGTTGTCTTCTCTGGGGTTGTTCTTAAAAAATTCAAAGATGTTATCGGGTACATAGTCGGTGCTTCTCAGGCTCTTGCTTATGCCGCCCCCAACGCCGCAAAGGTCCATTTCATAGGTCATCTTGAAATAATTACGGTGAGTGAGCCTCCCGTCCTCGCTGTCTTTCATGTATTTTTCGATAATGGCGGCTCTTACCTCTTCCGCTGTCTCGCAGTCGGAGTAAAGGGCTTCCCTGCGGGCTTTTTCCGCCGCCGTACCCTTGCCGCACACTCTTTCCACCTCGCTGTTGAACCTGTCGATAACAGGCTTGTAAACATCAATGGAAGGGGGGATATACCAGGTGTCTGCGGCGTTGCCCAGAAGAAAATCCTCGCCGTAGCAGTGCTGATATTTTTTCAGAATGGCGGCGTACATCTCCGCCTTGGTCATTCCGGTAAAGTCCTCCGCTTTGGTAAGGGCGTAAAAGTCCCCGGAATTGGTAAAGTCAAAGCAGGTGTTGAAATACTCGACAGCCTCCCGTCTCTTCTTTTCGGTTCTTGTCTCGACCTAGCTCTTGGAGTATTGGGGGGCGGTCACGGAACAGCTGATGTCCGCCACATCGATTCTGGGATAAGATTCGCTTTGAGCCGCAATATCTTCGGCTTCCCGTGCTTTCAGAGCCTCCTCGTAAGTAACTTTAAGGCTGACCGCACTTTCTATCTGTTCCTTTGTCAAGCCGCTTGTCAGCTTTCTAAGCCCATTGCCCACATCTTCCCATTGGTAGGGAATGACATAGACAGAACCCATATTTGCAGAAGGCATGGCTATTGACATAAAAATTCCTCCTTTATGCCGCCGGCAATTTTAAATTGCCGGCGGACTTTTTAATCGGGGTTAATTTATCTTGTTAAGACAGTGCAGGTAAAATTATCTCCGCTGTCCCGATGCAATATGTTTTGTTCGCTCATTCTGTCATTACATCAAAGCACCGATAATATTCAGAATTATCAAATGCAGTAGGTAATAGATGTAGAAAAACCATTTCATTCCCCTGCCCTTTTTTCCGTTATAGCAAAGGATAAAAGGCAGGGAGAAGATCATCATCCACTGAAAATTCATATTCAGCAGCGAGTCGGCAAAGTTTTGCGCACTCTCAAAGGGAAATACAGGTATTCCCGGCAAACTTATGAGCATTTTGACAAGCTCGTACAGCCATACGGGAACCCGCCCGTTCAGAAACGAGACAGTCTTTATCCCCAGCTGCGGCACGAATATCAGGAAATAGACTGCGCAGTAAGCCGTATACCAAGCCGCCAGCTGTTTTTTGTTATCCTTGAAAAGGTAAAATATCAGCATTTGCGGCAGTAGTAAAAGCGGTCCTTCGATGTGCCATACAGAGCCCAAGGCGGTAAACATTATCCGCTCCCAATCGTCAAGCAATGGGATAAGGTTAATGTTTATGCCCATAGCCTCAAAAGGGTCAAAACGGCTTACAAGAAAAAGCAGTCCCAAAAGCACCGCCTGATAACGAACATACCACAGCAGTTCTTTCTTCCGCCTCGCCGGGTCGTTTTTTGTGGTTTCCAGAATGGCGATTATTACAGCTCCCTGAAAGATATTCAGAAATATGTTATTGTCAAATCCGCAGTTTATCCCGAAATACCTTTTGCAGAAAGCGGGTACTACCGACTCTGCCATTACCGTAATAAAACTTGCCCTGTAGAGCCTTTTCAGATACTGCCGCCTGCTGCTTGTTTTTACGGTGCTTTCGGCTGCGCAGAAGAAGAATATGGGAGAGGCAAGCCTGCCTATCCACCGCAGCCATATGGGCATTCCCGGGATATGACTGCCGATATGGTCGACAGTCATAAATATCAGGGCAAGAATTTTCAGTGCTGTGGTTGTCATGCTATATATGCGGAGAAGTCGCAGGGTCCGGTAAATTCAAAAAAGTATTGTTTATCCGGATCAAGGTTGGTAAAAACCTTTGACGCATCTCCGTAAGCAGATACAACAAAGCTGCCGTGTGAGTTATTTATTAGCCCTCTTGACCGCAGTTTAACAGTTATGGCATTATTGCCCCTGTTTGTAATGCTTATAGCAAGACTGGTTACACCGGTAAAGTAATAGTTGGTGTAAAGAGAGGCTGACTCAACCGCTTTTCCGTCCGCATGATACATACCGTTGGAAAAATCCCACGGCGTATCGGGCATGTAGTTGGTGTGAGGGCTTATGCCGTCATCATCGCCGGAGGGTGCGGCAGCCGTAAGGTTATACAAAAACTCTTCGGCTGATACGTTGGCTGTCATTGCGGGAATTGCGACAGCGACCGACAGGAACAGTGCGAGAAATGTTTTCATTGCTTTTTTCATGGTAAATTACCATCCTTTCAAAGTTTGACTTGGTTTTTTCTTGCTTCAAATCGTCACTTCGCTGCTTGTCTTTTCGATTGTCTCCGAGCTTGTACCGCTGTAGACCGTAAAGACGGTTCTTAAACGGTATGTGCCGCTGTCAAGGCTGCTTTTGCTGTTGCTCATATAAAGATATGAGCTGTCTGCCGAGCCGCTCCATGTGCCGTCCTTAACGGTGTCCCAGTTGCTGCCGTTTTTCTTCTCCAGATACTGAACGGCGGTAATTTTTGTAACAGTGGAAATTCCCCTGCACGTGCTTGTGCAGGTCAGTTTACTTCCGGACTTGGTAAGCGTGCTTGTAACAGAGGTCGCATAAGCATACCTCGCCTGAACAGCGCAAACCGAAATACCGCAAAGCATGGAAACCGTTATTACAGCAATGAACAGCGTGCATAAAACCTTTTTCATCAGCTTTTCCTCCTTTCCGTTTTACTCGATGAGGTGCGCTCCTTTGCACATCCATCTACTTATATAATCCTTCTGAAGCCATTTTGGGGACAGGTTTTCGGGAAAAATTTTCATTTTTTCCAATTTTCTCCTTTTTGCACAGAATTTGCTATTTCAATTAGTGCATTTTCACCAATATTTCCGGACAGATCAAATATGTAATCGCCGTTGTCCCAAGAAAGATAGTATTCGCTATTTCCAAGGTCGATAATATATCCGTCACAGCCGTTCACAGTTACGGGCGTCATAGCGTTGTTCTCGGTGTTCACATTGATGTCGTAACAATATTTCACATACTGCGTAAAGGAAAGCTGACAGGTATCACTGCTGTAAAAATGAACTGCCTCGGGAACATCTTCCGTTATCTCATTTTCAAATATCAACTCCATTCCCTCGGGAAGCTGACCGATAACATAAACCTCCTCAATAACCTCCGGGGCGTTCTCAAAGTCCGCCGACCTTACAACGGTGTGGGTCTCAAAACTCGTCATATAATATTTTGCGTAAAGTTCAACAGCCGCTCCTGCGGAAACAGCCGTGGCGCATGCCATAAAAGCGGATATGAAAACATAGCGGAAAAATTTCCTCAAAGTGATTTTTTTAAAGGAAATTTCCGGGGGATAGCATTTTCCGCCCGCCGATCCTTCGGCACATGCCGTTCTTTCGGCACATGCCGTTCTTTCGGCACATGCCGCTCTTTCGGCATACTTTGCCGCCAGCTCTGCCGCCCGCTCGGCAAGTCTGCTTTTTACAAGCCTTTGATACTCCCGCTCCGTCTCCCGCATTTTCCGCCTGTAGCCGAGGGAAAATATATGCGGGGGAGCTTTGGGTACGGGAGAAATGATCCTGCATACGGCAACCGCCTCAAACGCTGCCATTTGCTCCGGGGTAAGTTTGTTTTTCATATAATGCCCTCCTTTGCCGCCGCTTCTCTGAACCGCTTCAACGCCCTTTGCAGCCGCTTTTTTGCCGCATCGTATGTAATGCACAAAGTCTCGGAAATTTCCCGTATATCCAAATCCATATAGATATTCAGGAACAATACCTCGTAATCGGCGGCGGGCAGTCCTAAAAGCACAGCTTCCAGCCGCCCTGCCTCCATATTGCGGATAACATATTCCTCCACGTCAATATCATCGGCTTCAGGCTCGTCTGTTTCGGGGAAGGCGAATTTTTTGTTTGCCGCCAGCGTTTTCAAAGCGGCATGTTTGGCGGCAATGATAAGATAGCCCTTTGTCCCCGTACTGTTTATGTCGGAAATTTTGTCAAGATGCCCGGCAATATTCGTAAAAGCCGTGTGAACGGCATCCTCGGCGTCAAAGCGGTTCAAAAGAATGCTGTATGCTGTGTCATACATTATCCCCTCATATTTACGGTAGATTTTTCTGAACAGCTTTTTTTCCGCCGGAGTCTCGATAGTTTCAAATATGTCAAAAACCTCTGTCATATTAATACTTATGCACAGCATAGGCAACACCCTCCAAGGAATATTTTAGCATTTTTTCGGGGAATTGTCAAGGATATAACGATTTAAAGTGCGAAAAACATTTTTTGAAAAAGGCGGTTATTTTCCCCCGCCCGTATATTTTTGACTTATGCGGTTCGGTATGTTATAATAAAGGAAATAACGAACGGTTGAATTTTTAAATTTATATTTGCCGGGATTCTTTCGGCAGCGATTTTTCATTCAAAAAATATTGCTTAACAATTTCCCTCTCCCGGCTACTATATAAACAGGAACGGCAAAAGGAGGCTTTATAACATGACCAAGACCGAATGCGGCAGACTGCTGACGGAAAACCTCGGCAAGCTCTACGGCTGGGCGTTTTCAAGGGTGTATAACAAGGACGAGGCGGAAGATCTGACCAACGATATTATCTGCGCCGTCCTGTCCTCGGTGGGCAGCCTGAAAAACGACGGAGCGTTTTACGGCTTTATGTGGCGGACGGCGGAAAATATTCTCGGCAGCAGGATACGCCGCCGCCAAAGGGAAAACGCCCTTTTCGACAAGCAGTCGGAATATATGGGCGTATGCCTTATCACTCCGGAAACGGACATTGAGGAAAAAGAACAGCTGAGCCTTTTGCGGCGGGAGCTGTCCCGCCTGTCCGGGCTGTACAGGCAGACGGCTGTGCTGCGGTATTTCCGCAGCAAAAGCAGCAAGGAAATATCGCAGCTTCTGAACATATCCCCGGAAATGGTTCGCTGGTACCTTTTCCGTTCCCGTGAAATTTTAAAGGAGGGCATTGATATGACAAGAAATTTAGGAGAAAAAAGCTTCGACCCCGCAACCTTCCGCCTTGACTTTTTCGGGGAAAACAGCAGCGGCTACTGGGAGATGTTCGAGCGGCGGCTGCCGGGGAATATCCTGCTGGCGGCTTACGAAAAGCCCCTGACGGTCAGCGAGCTGTCGGACGAACTGGGTGTATCCGCTCCCTATCTGGAGGACGAGCTTGCACCCCTTGTAAAACACGGCTTTTTAAAGGAGTCGGCGGGGCATTACAACACGGATATTATCATATTCACAGACGAATATGAAAAGAATGCGGCGGCAAGGTTCAAGCCGTTGTGCAAAGCCGCCGCCCAAAGGGTGAACGGCGTTATCGAGGCGGCTTTGGAAAAGGTCGGGAGAATGGATTTTCACCGCCCGGGCATCTCACGGGACACGCTGAAATTCGTACTTGCCAATATCGCCGTTTATCACGGAATGATCAAAGCGGACGGAACGGGAAGGGGGAAATACGGCGATTACCCGCCTCTCTCCAACGGCTCCTGCGGCTATCTTTTCGGCTATGACAACGACTATGCCAATCACCATTTCAACGGCATTTACGGCAGAATGGAAGATTTGGATGGGACTTGCTATGTAAGTGTTGTAAACTACCGTGCCATAGAGAACGTCCAGAAGCTGACAGCGGAAAAATGGAGAGAAACAGCAGCCGCCCTTACCGGAGCGGCAAAGGGCGGCAAAGCCGACGAAAACAGCGACGTTCAGTTGAAACTGGCGGAAGAGGGATATATAACCGTGACCGACGGCAGGCTGACGGCGAACTTCTGCGTATTCCCGGAAAAGCTGCTGCAAGAGGAGATACTTCCCTTGCTTGACGAGGCTGTGACGGAAACTTTCACCTGCACCGAGAAAGTCTGCGCCGAAGCGGAAAATATGCTCCTCCCCCTGACACCCTCGCCCTTACAGGCAAAATGCGGGGCATTGACAAGGATTCGCTATCAGCTTGACGTAATGGCGTTTATTGTGGAGTCCTGCCTTGAAGAGGGGTATCTGCAAATGCCCGAAAAGGAGAGCAAGCCCGCTATGTTCGGGGTGGTCAGAGGTTAGAGATTATCGGTGAGCTTATCATACTAATCCCCATTAGAATTATGGAGAAGAAACCGCCGCAAAAAACTTGCATATATGGTTTTTTGCGGCGGGAGATTCCCATAATTCAATGAGGGATTTGTATCAAACCATGCAAAGAAAACGAAAATCAACACCTCCCCGACACAAAATAATCCGCCGCCCAAAGCCTTACACTTCGGGCGGCGGGTATTTTCCGCATACTCTATCGCATCTTCTATGCCTTATGCTGCTTTATAAATCTTCCTCCGACTGCCCTTACGACCCCCGCCCCATCCTTTTGGGTAAAAATATCGCCGAAGCCGTTTTCCTCCAGAATGCGGCTGACTATTGCCGCCTGACTGTCCCCCACCTCAAATATCATAAGTCCTCCGGGGCTTAAAAGATAGTTCCACATGCAGGCGGTCACACGATAGAATTTCAAGCCGTCCGTGCCGCCGTAAAGGGCTGTCTCCGGCTCAAAGGTGACCTCCCTTTGCAGGCTGCTCATCTCATCGTCGGTAAGATAGGGTGGGTTCGACACTATGGCGTCTATGGGAATAAAGCGGTCATCGTCGAGAGGGTCTCTGAAATTGTCGAGCATTCGCCCGTCCATTACGTCCCCTCGGAAAAGCCGCACATTAACGTTATTTCTCCGCACGTTTTCCAGCAGATAGGGGAACGCCTCTCCCGAAAGCTCCACGGCGTACATCTGCACCGCCTCGCCCATTTCCTTGGCGATGCTGACCGCAACGCACCCGCTGCCGCTGCACAGGTCTATGACATGAAGTTTCCGCCCGAGCTTTTTATGAAGCTGCCGCAGCCGAAGCAAAGACAGCTCCACCAACGTTTCCGTGTCCGCTCTGGGGATAAGCACACCCTCGCCCACACGGAATTTCAGCCCGTAAAATTCCCATTCCCCCAGAATATACTGCAATGGATAGCCCAGCGCACGTGTGTTTGCCGCTCCAAGCACCTTCTGACATAAGTCCGGGGGGACTTCCCTTTCGCCGTGAAGAGCCGCAGTTTCCCTTGTTATCCGCCCGAAATCCTCTAAAATGCAGGCTTTGTCAAAATCCCTGTCGGGGATATGCCGCAAGATGTTTTCCACAGCCTCGTTCAGTTCACTTACAGTAATATCCGCTCACCACCATTTAATTTTTGGATTTTTTTTCGTTGCCCGGTTTGAGAGGCAAGAGGCAAGAGGCAAGAATAATATTACCCTGCCCCAATAGCTCGATCCTAAATAATTACCGCTTTTAAGGAAACACTGATTTTTTTGCGTTACAAACCTTTTTACAGGCAAGTTTTTCCCGCTTTGGGCAGGGAGAAGCCTTAAATCGGCAGTTCCTTAAATAACTATTAACTATTAATTATTAACTATTAACTGTTTGAGTCAGCGTTCTTATTTCCTCGATGGAATGCTCGAAGGCGGCTATTATTTTCGGATTGAAGCAGCCGCACTCGCCGCCCTTTATCATCTTCACAGCCTTTTCATGGGTAAAGGCTGATTTGTAGACCCTGCGGGTGGTAAGAGCATCATAAACGTCCGCAACCGATGCCGCCTGAGCCCAAATGGATATTTCGTCCCCCGCCAGTCCGTCCGGGTAGCACTTGCCGTCCCACCGCTCATGGTGATGGCGGCAGATGTCACGGCTGTATTCGTAAATCTCCCCGTCCACAACGTTGGAGATTTTGCCCAGTATCTCCCACCCGCTTACGGCGTGCCTTTTCATTATCTCAAATTCCGTTTCGGTAAGCCTTCCGGGCTTGTTGAGGATATGGTCGGGGATAGATATTTTTCCTATATCGTGGAGCATGGCGGCAATGACCATTTTCCGTATCTCCCCCGAATGCAGTTCATATTCTGGGTACATATCCGCAACCGTATGGAGCAGGACATTTGTAATGCCGCATATCCGCTTTACATGCTCCCCGGACTCGCAGTCCCTGAACTCGATAAGCTCCGCCAAAGCCTGAACCATGGAGATATTCATGGAAGATATTTTTCTTCCCTGTTCGGTCACAGTCCCCTCCAGTTCACGGCGGTGACGGAAAAGCTCTATCATATTTTCCACACGGCAGGTAAGGAAGTTGAGCCTGAAAGGCTTGGGGATAATATCCACAGCCCCCAAGCGGTATGCCTCAAGAAGCATATCCTCGCTGTCATCGGGAGTGGCACTCGTTATCAGCAGCACGGGAACACGCTCAACAAGCCCCGACCTTTTAAGCTCCTTTAACACCTCAATGCCGTTCATTTCAGGCATTATAAGGTCAAGCAAAACTGCGGAGACGGTGTTTACCTCCAGTATCTCCAATGCCTCTCTTCCGTTTTCCGCTTCCAAAATGCCGTACTTTTCGGAAAACCCCTCCGCCAGCAGCTCCCGGTTAATGGCGGCGTCGTCCACTATAAGAATGTTGTTCTTTTCAGTTTCCATAATTATCACCCTTAAAATTTTTTTATCCGTTTAAAAACATTATTTCACAACAGTTTTTTTTCGTAAGGAAATGCCGCTTGCAAAAAATTCTTTTTGAAAACTACTCGGTATTTTACGTAAATATTTCTTCTTATATTTTATCATATTTTCCCTTTGGATTTAAGAGAAATTATAAAGGTTTTTGTTAATTTATTGTGAACTCCGCTCACATGCCGAGTACATAAATCGGGCTGTCTTATACAAATCCCTCATTGAATTATGGGGATTAGTATCAGCTCTTTCTTGTCTTTTTCTTTTTGGCTTTCTTAAAGCCCAGCTTCTCCCCCAGTTTCTGCAAAGGGGTCTTCTTTTCCTCAAATTCCGCAAACTCTTCCCTAAGTTCCTTCTGCATTTTTTTTACGTCCCTTTCAAATTCTTCGAGACGTTCCTTTTCATATGTGTTCATATGTATACCTCCCGCAGGCGGTCCGTGTTCTGCGTTATGCGTCCTGATTATATTGTAGCTCATTTTTTCCTTTTTGTCAAGAGAATTTTCGGGAGAAATGTTCATATAAATTTATTTATTTGTTTACCGATAATTATAAAATAAAATCGTAAAATATGTTATAATTGATATATATATTCTTTTATGGGAGGAATTTTTTTATGAAAAAAACCGTTAAAAATGCGGCGGCTGTATGCCTTGCCGCCATGATGAGCTTATCCATGAGCGTTACCTGCTTTGCGGGCGAGTGGAAAGACACCGCAGACGGCAAAATGTACCTCGATGACAACGGCAGCGCAGTTACGGGCATACAGAAAATTGACGACGATACCTATTACTTCAGCAAAAAGGGCATAATGCAAAGCGGCTGGTACACCGACAAAAACGGCAACCGCTTCTATTTCGGCAGCGACGGCAAGATGAAAAAGGGCGGCTGGCTCAAAACCAAAGGCGGCAAATACTACCTTACCAAAAGCGGTGCGGCTGTCACGGGGGTAAAGCTGATAGGCAAAGACTACTATCATTTCAATTCCAAGGGGCTTATGCTCACAGGCTGGCAGACCTCCGACGGCGTTACCTATTATTATGAGTACAGCGGCAAAAGAGCCGTGAACAAGACTATCAAGATAGACGGCGAAAGATACCGCTTCGGCGAGGACGGCACTATCCTTACATCTCAGCCCTCGGTTACTCCCGAATCGGACGAAGAGGTCATCTATCCCACGGAGATATACCCCTCTACCGATGAGATTCCCATGCGCCGCTATGACCGCACCTTTGTTGTGGTAAACTACAAGCCCATCAACACCACTTACAAAGACGTTACCTACAAGTCCTCCGACAAGAGCATTATTGAAATAACCACCGCAGGGGAAATGTACGCCAAGAAAAAGGGCACTTGCACCATTACCGTAACTTCCAAGCACGACTCTTCCGTTAAGTTCACCGTTAAGGTAAAAGTAACGGAAAATTAAGGAACTTCCGAGCAAACGTTTTTTTAAAATTTCGGGATTTTCGGGCTGTTCGGGTTTTCCCCTGCCGGAGGCGGGGGAAAACCCGATTAAGATAAGAACTTTTAATTTGCCGAAGGGACTTTTTGCAGATTAAAAACTTAAATCGGCAATAAGACTGACGCCGAAAAGGAGCGGAACGCTATGCGCCCGTGGGAAAATGAAAACCTTTCTTCGAGAGAATGCCTTTCCCCAAGGGAAAGGGCAATGCTTTTGACAAAGGAGCTGACAGTCGGCGAACAGGCAGCGAGGCTGTCTTACGAGTCCCCTGCGGTTTCACGGGTGGGGCTGCCAGCCTATAACTGGTGGAACGAGGGTCTGCACGGACTGGCGAGAGCGGGGACGGCTACCGTTTTCCCCCAGGCGATAGGGCTTGCCGCTTCTTTTGACCCGGACACGGTAAAAAGGGCGGCGGAAGTTACGTCAATTGAAGCGAGAGCCAAGTTCAACGCCTATCGTGACCGTGACAACGACATTTACAAGGGGCTGACCATATGGTCGCCCAATATAAACATTTTCCGTGACCCACGGTGGGGGCGGGGGCATGAGACCTACGGGGAAGACCCTTATTTAACGGCTTCTCTGGGCGTTGCCTATGTTAAGGGACTTCAGGGGGAGGGGAAAGTACTGCGGGCTGCCGCCTGCGCCAAGCATTTTGCCGTCCACAGCGGCCCGGAGGCTCTGCGGCATGAGTTTAACGCCGAGGTCTCCCCGAAAGATATGGAAGAGACCTATCTTCCCGCATTTAAAGCTCTTGTAAAAGCGGAAGTCGAGGGGGTAATGGGGGCTTACAACCGTGTAAACGGCGAGCCTGCCTGCGCCTCTCCCCGCCTTATGGAAAAGCTCCGTGAATGGGGATTTGAGGGATATTTTGTTTCCGACTGCTGGGCGATAAGGGATTTTCACGAAAGCCATCATGTTACCCACAATGCCGTTGAGTCCGCCGCCATGGCGATAAAGGCGGGCTGCGACCTTAACTGCGGCTGCACATATGCTCATCTGTTGGCCGCTCTTGACGAAGGGCTTATAACAAAAGAGGACATTGAGCAAGCCTGCGTAAACACCATGACTACCCTATTTAAACTGGGAATGTTCGATAAGTCTACAGAATATGACAACATTTCCTATGAAGCCGTATGCTGTCCCGAACATCAAGCGGCTGCATTGGCGGCGGCAAAGAAAAGCGTTGTACTGTTGGAGAATAAGGGCATTTTGCCGCTGAAAGGCGTTTCCTCGATTGCCGTCATAGGACCTAACGCAGACAGCCGTGCGGCTCTGGAAGGGAACTACTGCGGGCGGGCGGACAGGTATGTGACCTTTTTGCAGGGCTTGCAGGAGGAGTTTAACGGGCGGATATTCTATTCCGAGGGCTGTCACCTTTATAAAGACAGGATAAGCGGACTTGCCAAGCCCGGCGACAGGTACGCCGAGGCGGAGGAATGCGCCAAAGCGGCGGATATTTCCCTGATATTCACGGGGCTTGACGCAACTCTGGAGGGGGAAGAGGGGGACACAGGCAACGAGTTTTCCTCCGGGGATAAGCAAAGCCTTTCCCTGCCTTATTGCCAGCAAGTCCTTATTGAAAAGATAGCCGCTGTGGGCAAGCCGTATATTATAGTAAATGTTTCAGGAAGCAGTATAAATTTCCTGCCGGGAGAGGGTGTCATACAGCCGTCTGCGGCGGTGCAGTGCTTTTACCCCGGAGCGCAGGGGGGAAAGGCGTTGGCGGAGATACTTACGGGGAAAATATCTCCGTCGGGAAAGCTGCCCGTGACCTTTTACAAGTCCGCCGAACTGCTGCCGGAGTTTACCGATTATTCCATGAAAAACAGGACTTACCGCTATCTTGAAAGCGGGGAGAATGTTCTTTATCCCTTCGGGTACGGTCTTACTTACGGGGACTTTTCGGCGGAGCTTATGGAAAGGGAAACAAATGCCCCCCGAAAAAGCGTTCGTGTAAAGGTGAAAAACAGCGGGGTGTATGACAGCGAAGATGTTGTACAGGTGTACATTAAAGCGAATGACCCCCATGCGCCGAGAAACCCCGTGCTGTGCGGATTCAAGCGTGTTTTCCTGAAAGCGGGGGAGGAAATGACGGTTGATGTACCCCTTGATGAAAACACTTTTACCGTGGTGAACGAGACAGGAGAACGAGTACCGATGAGGGGGGAGTATGAATTGCTTGCGGGTATGTGTTCGCCGTTGTATTCCCAAAATGAGCATTCACAAACGGAACGCAAAAAGGCGTTTGAGGAGCTTCAGGCAATGAGAAAGCATATTCCCGATCTTGACGAGAAAGCCGAGCTTTCGGCTTACAGAGATGAGAGGTACGGCGAAAAAACTGATATTATTTCACATTAGTAAATGGACAATGAAATTGTAATGCTTTAATTTGTCGGTATTTGTTATCGACATGCGCCCTCACGGGCGGCGGCGTGCTGTGTGCGACATTCGTCGCACACGCTACGCCGCACCGCCGCCCGACCTTTACTTGCTCGGTAACAGTTAATTTTTCTGTTCCACTTTCATTTATCAAAACGCTTTTTCGGCGGTCGGGCGGCGGTTGAGGTTACTTGCTACTGCAATGCTTTTGCTTGCAGCTTACTGTCAGTTACAGCGGCTTACGCCGTTGGGGCTCTGCCCCAAACCCCGCTGGAGCTCCGCCCCAGACCCGGCAAGGGCTCTGCCCCTTGACCCCGCAAGGGCTTCGCCCCTTGACCCCGTCCCGCAAAGGCTTCACCCCTTGACCCCGTCCCGCAAAGGCTTCGCCGATGTTTTGAAAAAACATATGACCCCTCTCTAACCTCTTACCTCTAACTTCTAACCTCTAAAAGGAAGGAACGAATAATCATGACCGATAAAATAACCCTCACCGATTCCCTTTGGAAATTCCGACTTTACAGCAAGGAGGAATGCCCCAAAGCCCCGGATATAAACGCCGCTTTTGATGATACGGTAATGCTGCCGTCCACGGTATCATCTGCAGAGAAAGCTCCCCTGACAGAGGAAAGGAGCGACGGTTTTCTGACAGACCCTCGGCGGTTTGAGGGGTATGCGGTATATGAACGGACGGCGGAGGTCACAAAGGACGATAACTGCGATATTTTCCTTTGTATCGAACGCACCCGCACCACCGCCCTGTATATTGACGGCAAGTTTGCGGGGACACGCAACAGCCTTTGCGCTTCCCATAGGTATAACATCACCGAGCTTGCGGGGGTAAAGCCTTTGCGGATAACATTGCTTGTTGACAACATCTCCTGCCCCGTCCCCGGCGGGCATATGACCTCTCAGGACACCCAGACCAACTGGCTTGGGGTCACGGGGGATATTTACATAGAATACCGTGAAAAATGCCGCCCGGAGGAAGTGAGGATTTTCCCCGACCCGGATAATATGAGCGTTACCGTAAAGGGCGTTGTCAACAGCATAGAAAGCTGTGATGTTACCCTGTCCGTTGAGGGGTTTCCCGATGTCACCGAGACTGTACGGGGGAAATTCGAGATAATATATAAAATGGAGAACGCCGTAAAATGGAGCGAGCATTCCCCGAAAGTGTACACCATGAAAATAAAGTCGGGAAGGGATATTGCCCGCATTGATTTCGGCTTGCGGAAATTTACCGTAAGCGGCAATGACATTCTCTTAAACGGAGAAAAGATTTTCCTGCGGGGAAAGCATGACGGCATGATATTCCCCCTGACAGCCGCCGCACCCACCGACAAGGCGGCTTGGCTCAAAGTAATGGAAGCGGCAAAAGAACACGGGATAAATCATTACCGTTTCCACACCTGCTGCCCCCCGGAAGCGGCTTTTGAAGCGGCGGACGAGCTGGGGATATACTTAGAGCCGGAGCTGCCTTTCTGGGGGACGGTGGATGAGACCCTCACTCCCGGTCAGCAGTATCTGGTGGACGAAGGTTACAGGATTCTGGACGAGTTCGGCAATCACCCCTCGTTTTTTGCCCTTTCTTTGGGCAACGAGCTTTGGGGCAGCACAGAGCGGCTCAATGAGATATTGGGGGACTACAAAGCCCATGACAGCCGCCCGCTGTACACACAGGGGTCGAATAATTTCCAGTTCTGGCCGCAGGTATTGCCCAACGATGATTTCTTTGTGGGGGTACGCTGTTCGAGAGACAGGCTTTTCAGAGGGTCATACGCTATGTGCGACGCTCCCCAGGGGCATATACAGACCTGCGCCCCCAACAGCAGCTATAACTATGACAGCCTTATCCGCCCGCCCATGACGGCGGGGAGCGGCGAGGGGACTGTCCGCACTATAGAGATACAATACGGCACGGGGGTAAAAACGGTCACGGTAGACAGTTCAAGCGGCGAGCTTATCCCGAAAGTCCCTGTGGTGAGCCATGAGGTGGGGCAGTATTTTATGTACCCGGATTACAAGGAAATTGAAAAGTACACCGGGGTGCTAAAGCCGTATAATTTGGAGATATTCCGTGAACGTCTCCAAAAGGCGGGGCTTTTGCGGCTGGCGGACAAGTATTTCCAAGCCTCCGGGCGGTTCGCCGCAGAGTGCTACAAGGCGGAGATAGAGACAGCTTTGCGGTCAAGGGAACTGGCGGGCTTTCAGCTTCTGGATATACAGGATTTTACCGGGCAGGGGACTGCCTTGGTGGGCGTGCTTAACGCATTTATGGAGAACAAGGGGGTAATTTCCCCGGAAGAGTGGCGGAATTTCTGCTCGGACAGGGTAATACTCGGCTGTCTGCCGAGGTTTACCTATACGGCGGGGGAAAAGGTCTTCATGGAAATTATGCTTTACAGCTACACCGGGAAAGAGGAGGTTTCCCCGAAGGTTACGGTTACATTTGGGGACGCTGTACAGACGGTAAAGTCCGAGGGCGTTTACAAAAACGGCACGTTTACTGTCGGTACAGCCGAGCTTGAAATGCCCGCCTTAACAGCTCCTTGCAGGCGTGATGTTATCCTTGAATGCGGAGAGGCCGTAAACAACTATACTTTGTGGATATATCCCGAATGTGAATGTGAGTGTAACATATCCGCCGATATTGTCACCGACTGGGGAGAGGCTAAAGAAAGGCTTGCCGAAGGGGAAAGGTTACTGTTTATCCCCAAAGGGCTGCCCGATGAAAAATCCGTTGAGGGGACATACTGCACCGACTTCTGGAATTATCCCATGTTCAAGTCCATATCCGTTTCCATGAATAAGCCCTTGCCCGCGGGGACGCTGGGTTTGCTGACCGACAGCCGGCACAGGGCTTTGAGGGAGTTCCCCTCGCTGGAATACTCCACCCCACAGTGGTACGACATTGTGACCAATTCAAGGGCGGCTGTATTGGACGGCATTGACATAGACCCTATAGTAAGGGTAATCGACAACTGCGAACGCAACCACAGCTTGGGGCTTATTTTCGAGGCGAATGTGAACGGCGGGAAACTCTTATGCTGTACATCAAATCTGCTGAATGACACCGCCAAAGACAGCGTTCCCTGCAAACAGCTGCTGAAAAGTTTGTCCGATTATGTGAAGTCGGATGAGTTTGAGCCGGTAAGCACGGTTGAGATAGGGGAGTTGGATAGGGTGTTTGAGGAATGACGCTCTGCGGCTTTTCCCCACTGTAGGCGGGAAAAAGCCTTGAAACGAGCAAGGGTAAAAAAATAAGAGGCAGGAACTCTTCTTGCCTCTTGCCTCTCGTGCGAACGAAGTTCGCACATCTCTTGCCTCTATTCCAAGGAAAACCATCTCGGCAGCGCCACCAGAAAACTCTCCTCCAGCACATAGCAGTCGTTTTCGTTGTAGACTCCCGAGGGAATGACAAGCTGGGCGGGGGTATCGGTGTTGCCGAGAACATAGGCAAAGGCGGGGTCTAAATCCTCAAAGTCGTATTTGGTGATGTTCGTTTCCGCACCGCTGTTGACTATGCTTGTGAATACATTGTCCCTGCCTCGTTTAAGGTAGCTTTTCGAGCCTGCGTTTATAAGACTGACCGCTATCGAACCCGCCACTTTCGCTCGGTATTCCTCGCCGCCCCGGTAGGCGGGGAAGGTTATTATCTTACGGAGCATGGTGTTGTCAAGAGTGTGGACTCCCGCCTTGATGACCGTGTCCTCGCCGGTCTCCTCGTTTTCGTATACCAAATTGTAGGGGACATCATAGTCGATATTGCCCATATAGCCGCAGAATATCTCGAAACTCTCCTGAGAAAGTTTCATATATTTGTCAACGGTAACTCCCGTTGCCGATTCGGCGGCTTTTACTGCGTCAAGAGTACCGCCCAAGCGGTAAAATTCGTAAAGGGTATTTGTTTTGCCGTCCACCACCGTGCAGATGTCCGACTGGAGCGGCACTACCACCAGCTTATTTTCATAAGGGACAAAGCGGGTAAGCACAAAAGTTACGGAGGAAGACTTCCGCTCCGCTTCGTATATGAAAAGAGCCGTCTGCCCGAAACTCTGCTCGGGGACATATTCCTCTTCCTGCTGCCCCGTAATCGTTACCTCTGCGGTGGGGTCGAGTTTTTCCATGTCGCTCTGGCTGTTCATCAGCCTGCTGAAAGCGAAATATCCCGCCCCGCCTATGACACCCATGGCGCATATAATGGTTATAAAATAGGTAAGTCCTATCTTAGCCGATTTTTTTGACATATTTATTTACTCCCGTTTGCTGAAGATTTTTTTAGGTGATTTTCGATCTACCGGAGGGTAAAAAGCCGCATATGAGCTTTCCTCCGGTGTGAGCTTTGGCTCACACATTGATTGCCTTTAATAAGTATAGCACAATTTTTTTCCGTTTGCAAGAGGGTGCGAAAATTTTTTAGATGGAACAATGACAAATTTCGGCGAATTGTCAACCAAGCTCAATGTCAAGTTTTACCAATAAATTTGACATTTCGTGAAAGTCCGTCATGTCGGGATTTATACTATCTGTAATAATAAAATCTTTTAAAAAGCGAAATTATACTATACGTCAAAAAGGAAGAATAATTCGGCATAATTTTCAAAAATTTAACATAATTTATAAATTGTTCATAAAATAGTGCTGAAAATTTCTCATTTTTATTATATAATAATACAAGTAGTATGTCAAATAGTGTGTATATTTGGCGGAGATGAAAGGAGCAAAATAAAAAATGAAAAACTTAAGCATATCCAAGAAACTGCTCGTGTCATTCGGGATAATCGTGGTACTTATGGTGTTCATAATCATTTTCTCGATTATATCCATGACAAGGGTAGGCGGTAACCTTGACGAGTTCCACGATGTACCCTTTGAGAACGTACAGTCCGTTGTTACAATGGATAAGCTCGTTCAGCAAAGCGCAAGAGACCTGCTGATAGCAATGGTCGAGAACGACTATGACTCAAGTGCGTCCAGACTGGAAAGCGCATACAACACCATGGACGAGGCTTTGGCTGAACTTGAATTTTTAAAGCAGAACTGCATTTACGACCCGGAAAAGCTTGCGGAGATAGAGAGCTATACCAACAGTATCAAGCAGATCTATCAGGACATTTCCACAAGCATTCTCGAGAACAACGCCGAGGCCGCATATGAAGTATTTGAAACGGAAGTAGTTCCCACATTCACGACGCTCAACCAGCTTGTTGCGGGACTTGAGGAATTTATTGAGAACAGAGCCGTTCAGATATATGATGAGGCTCACCGGAGCATCAACACCACCACGATAGTCTCCATTGCCATGGGCGTAGCCGCAGTAGTAATTGCGGTATTGTTCGCAACATACATATCCAAGATGCTCACCATCGGTATTCAGGAGGTAAACAGAGCCGCAGCCGCTATGGCAAGAGGCGACTTTACCCATGTTGTTAAATATGAGTCCAAAGACGAGGTCGGCGAGATGGCCGATTCCATCAGAGAGATGAGCCGTATTCTCGGCAGCGTTATCGACGATATAGAACACGTCCTCAACGAGGTGGCAAACGGCAACCTGCGCGTTAAATCCAAGGACGAGACCCTTTACGTGGGCGGACTCAACAGCATTATCAACGGTATGAAGGGCTTTATCACCAAGTTCAATATGACCCTTGCAAAGATAAACAACGCCTCCGATCAGGTAGCCGCAGGCTCGGATCAGGTATCTTCGGGCGCACAGGCATTGAGCCAGGGTGCTACCGAGCAGGCTTCCAGCGTAGAGGAGCTTGCAGCGACCATCAATGAAATTTCCGGCAAGATAAATACCAACGCCAACGACTCCGCAGACGCCAGCAACAAGACCAACGATGCAGGCACGGAGATGCAGGCTGCAAGCGACAAGATGAAAGAGCTTGTGGCGGCTATGAACGAGATTTCCAACTCCTCCAGCGAGACTCAGAAGATCATCAAGACTATTGAGGATATCGCATTCCAGACCAATATCCTTGCTCTTAACGCAGCCGTAGAGGCAGCAAGAGCGGGAGCAGCGGGCAAGGGCTTTGCGGTAGTGGCGGACGAGGTAAGAAACCTTGCGGGCAAGTCCGCAGAGGCCGCCAAGAACACCACCAACCTTATCGAGGCTACCGTGTCCGCTATCAGCAAGGGCAACGGGCTTGTGGACGAGGTTGCAACCATGATGGACGAGGTAACGGAGGCTACAATGGCTGTAGCGAAGATAAACCAGCAGATATCCGGGGCTTCCAAGGACGCAGCGGATTCTATCTCCCAGATCACCGTGGGCATCAACCAGATATCCGGCGTTGTACAGACAAACTCCGCAACTTCCGAAGAGTCTGCGGCGGCTTCCGAGGAGCTTTCCGGACAGGCAAGAATGCTCAAGGAGCTTGTGGGCGAATTCAAGCTGTCTGCAACCTCAAGATAAATTTAGCTTTGATCATCAAATATACACATTTAAGCCGCAGGGGCAGCCTTGCGGCTTTTTGAGGTTAGGGGGGTAGATACAGGAGGTTAGAGAGGGAAAGTGTACATAGCCTTATACAAATCCCTCATTGAATTATGGGGATTAGTATTACAAGATTTGAGGCAGGCTCTTCTCCCTAATTCTAAACATGGATTAGTATTACAACATCGGATAACATAAAAATTTTTTTCCAAAATTTGTTTAAATTGCCTATCAAGTTTTTTCGGTTTCTGCCGATATAAGAGATAGGTATATTAAAACGCTTTTCCCGAAAGGAAGTGAACGGATTGGATATTATGACCATAGGCTCTGTAAACAGCTATCTTATGAATATGAATATGGAGACCAAGTGGCGGACGAAAAGAGCCAACGGCGATTATTCTGCGGACGGCACTAAGACCGTAAGCCAATGGGCTGAGGAACAAAAAAAGAAAGCCGATGAGAACACAAAGGAAACCGGCAAGAAAAACGACACCACCCTTAATGCCATAAATTCCAAGCTGTCACGGGGCGGCAGGCTCACTCCCGCGGAAAAGCAGTATCTGCGTCTCAAAGACGCTGCGGCTTACAGCAGAGTTCAGCGGATAGAGGCGGCGCAAAGGGATTTCGAGAACAGGCTGCGGCAGTGCAAGACCAAAGACGAGGTACGGCGGCTGAAAATGGCATATGCGGCTTCGGCTTTGGGGAACGTAAACAGTATCAAGAACAACCCTCATATTACCGAGGAAACGAAAAGCTCCCTCATTTCCGAGCAGCAGCAGCAAAGTTCGGCTATTGAAAGGGCGCATAATGATTTTGTAAAAAGCGGCGCATTTTCGGCTCTTCCCACCGATGCCGAGCGTGCAAAGGCATTCAAGAAACTGCGCAATGCCGACAGGGACAAGAAAAAGCAGGACGAGAAGAGCGAGGGCGTAAAGAAGGTCAAGACGGTCACCTACGGCAAGGACGGCAAAGTGAAGATCGAGGAAAAGGAAGCAAAGAAGCTCAACAAGTCCGAAGGTGCCCGCCGGATAGCCGCAAAAGCCAAGGCGGAACAGTCCTATGAGGTGAAAAAGGTGCGGCGGTCAAGGAAGGTCTACCGTCCCACGGTCACGGCGGGGGATCTTATCTCGGCGGTGAGCGATAAGCCGTCGTTGGATACGAAAGCGTAAGACAGTTAATAGTTAATAATTAACAGTTAATAATTGAACAGGCGGGAAAATCCCGCCTGTTTTTTTACCGTCACTCTTCTATCTCAATATACCTTGCGGTAACATATATCTTCGGCGTGGCAACTCCGTCCTTGCCGCTGAACCATACTTTGTCGTATGAGAAGATGATAATGTCAACGGGAAGGTTTTTGTCCCCCTCTTCCATGTCAAAGTCAAACAGGTCTATCTGGGCGGTTATGTCTGCGCTGGAAATTTCCGCTATCTGCTCCTCGTCCCCCACAAGGGAAATGGTAAGCCCGGAGACCACGGGGGTAAACTCGAACTGAGGCGGGCGGTTCACGAACTGTATATCCTTGCCCATGATGACTATAGGCTTGGCGGCTATCCCCTCGGAGGGGCAGGTAACGGTTATAACGTCCGTCTGGGAGAGGTTCTCATAGCCTTCGGGGAGAAAATTTTCCGTGCGGAACTCAAAGCGTGAGCCTTTGTCCACCTCCCGCATATTGATCGTGCCGATAGAAAGGCTCTCCCGCTCGTTTATCTTGTCGTTGGGGGCAGCTATGGTAAGCTCATTTACGGAATAGGTCAGCTGTTCCCGGAAGTAATCGAGGTCGAAATTTTCGGGGGCGTTTATGATATCAACGTCCAAGGGCAGGGTCTTGCGGACGAAGACGGGTATCTGTACGGAAAAGGAAGTTTTGTCGAAAGAGAGGGAAGATGTGTCCGCAAGGACGGAGTTACCGTTATAGAGGACTATCTGGTCGGAGGTAAAATCGTAAGTGGAGTCGAGGACTCTGTTGGGGGACACTTTCACTCTTGCGTCTGTGATGGTGTTGATGGTGTTCTGCGGGCCTGTTACCGTAACAGTCGACGGGGTAACTATAGGGTCGCCGCTCATATATCCTGCGGCTATGGAAGCGTTTTCCAGCAGGGGAGAGACCTCGAACTCCTTTGAGACTATCTTGTCAAAGGAGACCCGCAGGGAAGAGGGTTCTATGCTTTTTACATCAAACTCGCTGTCGGCGGTGCAGGTAACCCTTACGGGAAGGTTGTATTCTCTTGGGAGCATTACCGTTGACATATCCAGCCATGCGGTGAAGTCCTCCGCTTTGAGACTGCCTATTTTTCCTCTTTCTCCCGATATGGTAAGGGTGACTGTCTGTGAGGGGGGATTTACCGTATCCAGCTGATTTGCCTGCGCATATGTCCCCTCCATGGATATGGTCATGGGGATATTGTAGAATGTGGTCTCGATTATGGGGTACTCGGTGATGGAAACCGCCGCCCACACGCCTATGGCAAGGACTATGGAGATTATTTTAAGGGAGATGTCCTTGCGGAACAGGTTTGTCAGAAATTCGGTGATTTTTTTGTACATGGCAGAAAACCTCGGTAATTTGATTTTACTGTGAAATGCGATAATTTGTTGGTCTATGTTAGTAACATGCGCCCTGACGGGCGGCGGCATGAAACGCACGGCATACGCCGTGCATTTCTATGCCGCACCGCCGCCCGACCGTTACTTGCTTGGTTGATGTTAGTTTTCTTGTGTTGCTCTCGTCTTTCAAAACGCTTTTTTCGGTGGTCGGGCGGCGGTTGAGGTTACTTGCTCGTGCAATGCTTTTCTTTGCAATGTGCTGTTAGTTACAGCGGCTTACGCCGTTGGGGCTCTGCCCCAAACCCCGCAGGGCTCCGCCCTTGACCCGCTGGGGGTGGAATCCCCCAGACCCCCCAACGTGCGCTACTGCTCTTGTATTGCTTTACTTGTCCTGCTTCTTGCTTCTTGCTTCCTGCTTCTTGCTTCTGTCCTCTAATCTCTTTTTCAATGCCGCTATCGGCGACTCTTCTTTCGTTTCCTCCGCTTCCTCTTCCTCTTTCTGCGGATTCATATTGTCCGCCAGATACTGCCGCAGTTCATCACGGTCATATCCCCGCCGTGTAAAGTCATCGCCCTTTACATTGTCCGCTACCGATATCGTTCCCGTTTCCTCGGAAACGACAATAACAAGTGCGTCCGAACAGCGGGATAATCCTATTGCCGCTTTATGCCTTGCGCCCAAGGTTTTGTTCTCCAGCGTCTCCGGCAGGAGAACGTTTATGGTAGCCGCCGAATGTATCAGCCCGTCCCGTATAATGACCGCCTGTTGGCTCATGGCTGTGCCTTTATAGAATATCGTTCCCAACGCTTCTTTTGTAGGCAGTGCGTCTATGACGGTGACGTTGGTCAAAAACTGGTCAAGCACCTGCCCTCTTTCGATTATGATAATTGCTCCCGTTGAGTTGTCCGAAAAGTTCTCGCATGCGTCGCACACTGCGGCTGCTGCGCTGTGGGTTTCCGGCTTATAGCCCTCGGAAAAGGCGGAAAAAGTGGTTTGTTTTGAGGTAAGGTATGGGCGCAGGTCGAATATGGAAAAGTCCTCTTTCAAAAGTCCGTTTTCGGCTACCGAGATTTTCCCCGTTTCCTCGGAAACCACGATAATAACGGCATCCGAGTTCTCGCTCATGCCGATGGCCGCTCTGTGCCGTGCGCCGAGGGCTTTGTCAACGGTCTCTTCCTTTGAGGCTGTGGGCAGGAAACAAGCAGCGGCGTGGATAAGCCCCCCCCGCATTATGACTGCGCCGTCGTGAAGGGGAGTGCCGTTATAGAAAATGGTATCGAAAAATTTCTCGCTCGGGACGGCGTTCAGGACAGTGCCGTTGATATGCTCCCCCAGTTTTGTCCGACGTTCTATTACTATGAGTGCCCCCGTGCGCTCGTCGGAGAGCTTGCGGCAGGCGGCGCAGATGGCGTTTATGGCGTGGCTGTTCCGCTTTGCCAGAACTTCCTGATTGCCCGATGTCCGCTCCAGAAATTCCATATGACCCACCCGCTCCAGCGTCCGCCGTATCTCCGGCTGAAAAAGGATCAAAATGGCAAGCACGCCTATGCTGAATACATTCTCCAGCACGAATATAAGCGTTTTCATCTGAAATATCCTTGCAACGACATATGCCGCCACAAGTGCCATCAGCCCTTTTACAAGCCCCACTGCCCTTGTTTCCAGAAGAAGCTGGCAGCCTTTGTAGATAAGTACGCTGAGAACCGCTATATCAAGAACGTCCCAAAAGCTGAGGGGCAGTATCGTATTAAGCACGCTGCGCACTTCGTTTATCAGTTCCATAAGCAACCTTTCCCAAGAAGAAGCAAGAAGCAAGAAATTTGCCGCTTGTTCCCGGCAGTCCGCCTAAATTTTTCAAGTGTACTTTAATTATACCACGTCAATAATTTTTTTTCAAGGGAAAATTACGTTATATTTGGGAGAAATAGGTTACAATTTGGTTACAACGCACAAAAAAATTATTACAAATCGGTTACAATTACTATTGATAATTTCCCAAAAGTATGGTATAATTATGGTTACAAAGGTATCTTTATATCGCCGGATGATTTCGGGACATTTTGTATATGTTTTTGTCCCGAGAAATTTGTCGGATAAAAAGTGATTTTTTGGTAATTTGCTTTAGTCTGACAAAGCGAATATTTACAAGTGTTTGCCAAAATATGAACAAAGAGCTAAGACTTGTAATTAATGTGAAAAACAACTAAAAAATTTATAATAAGATTGTTTAGTTTCACGATTGTAAGTTTGGCGATATAATGATATAATAAATGTGTAAACTTGCGTGCTGTGAAAAACATATACGCAATAAAGCACAAGCACAATAAAAATGGAGGAGATATACCATGAAAATCAAAAAGCTTCTGGCGGGTGTTACAGCTTTCGCCGCGTTGTCCGCACTTTCTGTTTCCGTAAGCGCAGCTGACTGGTCTCAGACAGGTTATGCAGACGATGATCCCAGCACAGTAAACATCATTTCCACTTCCGCTGACGGTATCACATTTACCGCTTCTTCGGACGATTCCGCCTGCAAGGCAAGGATCACTCTTTCGGACATTCTTGCAGATCCTGCTGATGTTTCCAAGATCTATTCCGGTTCCTGGACTGTTACATACAACGGTCTGTCTTCCCTTTCCGGCACTGAGATAGGCTGGATGGGCGGCGGTACATATGTTGCCACCACCAACTCCGCAGGCTACGGTCTTGCTCCCAACGAGTGGGGCGAAGACGGAATGGCTATCTGGGAGGATTCCCAGAGCGTTGAAGACAGCTTCAAGTGGCTGCTTCCTTCCAATGTTCCCGAGGACGCTTCCGCCGCAGAGTTCGTATTTATGGACTGGTCCGGTCAGCCTTTGGTTTCCAACGGCATTACCGTTTCCATCTCCAACTTCAAGCTCTTTGACAAAGACGGCAATGAGATAGCTCAGAAGGACTATGCCGGTGCTGCTGCTGCTCCCGCAGAGACCGAGGCTGCTCCCGCAGAGACAGAAGCCGCTCCTGCCGCTACAGAGGCTGCTCCCGTTGCCGATACATCCACAGCTCCCGTTCAGACCGGCAACACAAGTGCTGCCGCTATGGTTGCCGTAATGGCTGTTGCAGGTGCTGCCGCACTGATTTCCAAGAAGAAATAAGACAGAATCGGAGGATAAAAATATGAATGTTAAAAAAATACTCTCTGCCGTTTCCGCAGGTGCAGTAGCTGTTTCGATGATGGCTACCGGTGCGTTTGCCGCAAACGTTGCAGACGGAGACATTAACCTCGGCACTGACTGGAGCGGTACTGTTATCGGTGCTGACAAGTTTGCGGGTGCAGCCGAGGGTGACACTGTAACACTTACATACAGTATCATACCCGCTGATTACAACCTTATTTCCCTTTGCTCCGGCGGCGAAGGCTGGACAAAGCTTGAGGCTACACAGACTGCCACCAGCGCAGACGCAGGTTTCAAGAATCAGGAAGACGGTTTCTCTGTAGTTACAGAGGATAACACCGTAGTTTACACACTTACCGCTGCAGATGCACAGACACTTAATGATAACGGTGCTTGCATCAGAGGCTATCAGGTTAATGTAACCTCCGTTGATTTCGGCGGTGCAGTAGCAGCTCCCGAGGCCGAGGCTGAAACAGAGGCAGCTCCCGCAGCTGACACAGGCGTTTCCATTGACACTGTAATGGTTATCCAGGAGAATGCTACCTGGGCTACCACTAAGTCCAACAATGTTACCATTACCGGCGCAGGTGACTACACCTACACACTCAGCGGTTTGTCTATCGACCCCGCAACTCTCACCGTTCTTTACATAAAGGATGCAAGCTGTGTGGATTCCGACCCTGCCGCAGGTTATACCGCAACGATTCCCGGCGGTTCGGCTGTTGTAAAGAGCTTCAAGATCAACGGCAATGACGTTGCTCTTTCCGGTGATTCTTCCCTTTACAATGACGCAGGTACTATAATCGATATGTGCTTCTTCAACACATGGGCTGCACAGGAGACATTCTTTGACGCTCCCGCAGACACCATTGAGTCCGTTGAGGTTACTATCTCCGTTTCCGCCGATAGCGTAGCAGCTCCCGCTCCCGCAGCAGAGGAGGCTACTCTTGATGACGATGTAGAGGTTGTAGCCGATGAGGCTGATGAGCTGGTTGAAGACGACGCCGAAGAGGTTGTTGAGGTAGTAGAGGACGCAGAGCCTGTAGCTGCCGAGACCGAGGCTGTTGTTGAGACAGTTCCCGTTGAGACCGAAGCTCCCGTAGTTGAGACTGCTCCCGTAGCCGACACTACCACAGCTCCCGTAAGAACAGGCAACGCCGCCGTAGCCGCAGTTGCATTCGTAATGGTTGCAGCAGGCGCAGCAGCCGTTGTTTCCAAGAGAAAGTAATTTTCCCTTGAATTAAAATAAATTCAAGCCGGCTGTCTTATGGCTGCCGGCTTGTTTTAAAAAATAAAGATTACTTATTGGAGGGCAACGAATATGAACATGAAGAAAATCATTTCCGGCGCGGTTGCCGGAGCAATGGCAATGTCCATGTGTGCAGTAAGCGCATTTGCGGCTACTGTCGAGATGGACAGCGAATATCCCGGCTCATGGGCTGCAAGTGCATGCATTCCCAAGACGGAGCTTGAAGCTATCGGCGGGAACGTTAAGATAACTCTTACCGTTGAGACAAGGAACCTTGCCAACACCGCAGACCAGTTCCTTATCCGTCCCATGGACTTTGACAACGGCTGGGCTGACCTTACCCCCGAATGCACCAGTGACACTGTTATAGCGAAGACCGACGGAATGTTCTGCATTCCCGAAGAGGCTACAACGGTTGAGTTTGTACTTAACGGCAGTGCAGTTGCGGGATTGGGCGATTCCGGCGTAAGTTTCCAGTGCCAGAATGTTACCGTAAAGTCCGCAGAGCTTGAAGCGGGTTCTCCCCAGGCCGAGTTCCCCAGAGTTTCCGACGCTGACGGCAAGGACTACTGCTTTGGCAGAAAGACCTTTGAAGAGCTTGGCGGCGGTGCTGCTGCTCCCGCAGAGGAAGAGGAGACCGTTGACGAGGTTGCCGAGGCAGAGGCTGCTCCTGTTGAGACAGAGGCTGCTGTTACGGAAGCCGCTCCCCAGGCTGACACTGCTTCCGCTACAACTCCTGCGCAGACAGGCAATACTCCCGCAGTTGCTATTGCATTTGTAATGGTAGCCGCCGGCGCAGCAGCAGTTATTTCCAAGAGAAAGTAAGCAGCTGACACGCAAAGTTTACAAAAAAGCTCCGCCGTTCCGGGGATTCGGGACGGCGGGGTTTTTGTTTGTGCGTTTATTTTTTTGGCTATGTAAGTTATCTTCACCCTTGCTGCTTGCAACGTCATTGCGGACGGCGGAATACTGCGTACGGCTTACGCCGTCGGGGTTCTGCGTGTTTTGAAAAAAAACATTACCTCGCAAGGACACTGCCCGGACCCTACCGGGGTGACCTCCCCCGAACCCCCATTGCGCCGTTATTGCTCGTGCTGTGCTTTACATTTCTTATTTCCCCGCTATCTCCTTATAATGCTCATACGCTTGCTGCCATTTATCGGAATTTTCCGGCTCGAATGTTTCCGTTTCCGCAGATACGGCAAGGAGCTTCCTTGCGGCGGCAAGGTCGGGTATCCGCCCCGCTGTTATCAGCTGTATAAGCCCGTTGCCGTATGCGGCGGCTTCAACAGGCCCAGCGGTAACTGTCCGCCCGCAGCTGCTTGCGGCAAGGCGGCAAAGGAATTTATCTTTTATCCCGCCCCCCACCATGTAGATACGGCTGTACCGCTTGCCCGTGCATTCCTCTATCTCCTCAAGGCTTTGGCGGTATTTCATGGCGAGACTTTCGTAAATACAGCGCATGGTCTCTCCTATATCTTTGGGGACATACTGCCCTGTCCGCTTGCAGAATGCGGCAACACGACCGGGAATATCCCCCGGCGGGACAAATTCGGGTGCGTCCGGGTCTATAAAGCATTTGAACGGTGCAGCGTTCGCTGCGGCGTTTTCCAAGTCCCCGAAGGTATATGTCTGCCCCTTCTTTGCAAGGAAACGCTTTGTTTCCTGAATGAACCAAAGTCCGATGATATTTTTGAGGAATGTATTTTTCCCTCCGTAAGCTGTTTCGTTGGTTATGTTCAGCTCTGCGGAGCGCGGGGTTTTTACGGGAGTATCGGTGACAGTCCCGAAAAGCGACCATGTGCCGCAGGAGATGAAGATGAAATCTTCATCGGACAGTGCGGGGACAGCGGCGGCGGCGCACTGGGTATCATGCCCGCATACGGCTGTGACGGCGCATTTTTCGACCTGCAATTCCTCGCAGATATCCTCTTTAAGGCTGCCTATCTTTGTCCCCGAGGGGATTATCTGTGAAAACAATTCCTGCGGAACGCCCACTGCCGAAAGTATCTCCCCGCTCCACACGCTGCCGCTCATAAGTGCGGTTGTTGAGGCGATGGAGTTTTCCGCATAGCCTTTCCCCGTCAGAAGATAGTTAAACAGGTCGGGCATAAGGAGAATTTTACGTGCGGCTTTAATGATATGGGGACGTTTTTTTGTCAGGGAACAAAGCTGATAGACGGTGTTGATATCCATTATCTGCACCCCTGTCATTTCGTAGAGCCTGTCCGGGGGGATTTTTTCGGAAAGTATGTCCGCCATTCCCTCGGTGCGGCTGTCACGGTAGCAGACGGGATTTTCCAGCAGCATATCGTCTTCTCCCAGCAGCCCGAAGTCCACTCCCCATGTATCTATACCGAGGCTTAAAATTGGCTCGTCTGTAAAGGTATTTGCCTTTACAATCCCCTGCTTTATCTCGTGAAAGAGCCGCAAGATGTCCCAATAGAGCGTACCGTTGACAATAACGGGGTCGTTGGGGAAGCGGTGGACTTCCGTCAGGGAAAGAGATTCTCCCTTCATTTTCATCAGCATAGCCCGCCCGGAGGAAGCCCCCAGGTCGAACACCAGAACGCAGCTCATTTCACCACGCCCTTTTTAAGGATAATATTGGCGTAAATCGCGCTTTCCCCTGTGGCGACTACCGCATAGGCTTTTTTCGCCCGCTCATAGAATGCGAAACGCTCGGTCATTTCTATCTTGCAGTTTTCCGGCTCGTAGCTTTCGATGATGGTGTGATAATCCTGCCATATTGCGGGGACGAGGGGGTTTCCGCTTTCGTCCGTATCTCCGGGAACGACTTCCATCAGGACAACTGGCTTATCGCTGTACGAGTCCAGCGGGAAAAGCTGCATTACGGCTGTGAGTATTTCCGGCACGCCGTGACCGTCGCAGCGGACTACCCTTTGCCCTATGCTTTCGGCGGGGAAATTGCCGTCGGCTATGACTATTTCGTCTCCGTGACCCATTTCCATGAGAATTTTCAGAAGCTCCGGGGACAGTATCTTCGGGATATTTTTCAGCATGGTTTTTTTCTCCTTTAATTTTATTTTGGGTATATACGCTCATTTTCATCGGGCATTGTTTTTCCCTTGCTGACAGCGGCGGGCTTTTTCGCTTTCCTTTTCCGTATAATGTCCGCCGTCAAAAGCACTGCAAGGAGAACGGCTGACACGGGCAATATGAACATCAGGGCTATTATGAGATAATCCGCAAGCACTATTTGAGTAAGCGTTACATTTGTCACTGCAATTCCTCCCTGCCGATATATAGCGTGACTGTGCTGTGCAGCTCCGCTTCTTCATTATGAGCGGGATATGAACCGGTGACCCTTTCTCCGCCGTTCTCCGGATACTCACCGGACATTTCGGGGACAAGTCCCACAGCTTCCATTATTTCGCATGCGGTCTCAACGTCCATTCCGACAACATTGGGAACGCTTACCGTTTGTTTCCCCCTGCTGACCGTACAGCGGACAACATCTGCGTCCCCTGCGCTGTTCCCCATATAAATAAGGCTGCCCGCTTTCGGGGACTGACCGGTTATTGCCCCTGCCGGATATTCCGACCATACATAATATTCCGCCGTCATATTAAAATAGGGCGCATATCCAGCCTTAGCGGTCTTGTAATCCATTCCTTCAAGGCTTGGAAGCTCCTGCGGGTAAACTCCCTCTTTCACGTTATAGGGGCGGGGTTTGGGGCTGTCGAAAGACTCTTTCAGCATGCCGCCGCTGACTGCGGATATACCTATACAGACTGCGGTTACTATCCCCAAAGCCGTTCCCTTTCTCTTTTTAACATCTGCTCCGTTTCCCGCAAACGCCGCCGCTCCCGATATGAGGGCTGCTGCGGCTGACAGGGCAAGGGCGAAGATAAGGTCTTTCTCAAAAGGATAAAAGGGGCAGAAGACGGTTAAGAGCATTGCCATATACTATTCCCCCAATTATTCCCCCGTTATCACATAGCCGCCCTTTCTGGGAGCAGGCTCGGCGGCGGGCTTGTCGGCATAGCCTAAGATGCAGTTGCCGATGCCCTTGTATTTTTCGTCAATGCCCCATTTTTTCATAAGAGCCTTCCCTTCGGGGGTCTCGAAAACTTCCCTTGCACGGTGTATCCAGCAGGAATCTACCCCAAGAGAATGGGCGGCGTTCATAAGGTTGCCCATAACAAGACTGCCGTCCTCGATATAGGTGTGAACGGTGCTGTCGGCAAAGACGATTATAACAGTCCCTGCGCCGTAAAATGGGTCGGTGTCCGCTCCCAGAACGGCGGCGTTCATCATGGAAAGGTCGCTTACTCTTTCCGGGTCTGTCACCGTCACCATTAAAGCGGATTGCTTGCCCATGCCGCTGGGTGCGTACATTCCCGCTTCGAGAATTTTGTCGAGTATCTCTTTTTCCACCGGCTTTGAACTGTAGCTCCGCACGCTGCGGCGGGTGATAAGGGTCTTGATAGTTTCGTTCATAATACTTTTTCCTTTCTTGACGGTCAAATATTTTTCGGGGAAAACCGCTTGACATGTGCGTTTTCCTAATCTATTACCTCCGCTTCGGAGGGGCGTTCTTTCAGGGAAATATCGGAAATTTCCATAGTAACGCCCTCCTGCTCGGCTATCCTGTGGGCTCTTGCTATCATGCGGACTTTGTTTTTCTCGATTATTTTCAGGACAATTTCGTCCTGCTTGTCCCGCGGGATAAATTTGAGAAAATTTTCCAGCACCCCCGGAGTTTCCGCCGCTTCCAGCACCTTTTCGGGCAGGGGGATATCCTCCCGCTTTATATAGGGAATTATTGCCCGTATAAGCTCGGCATAGTTTATATCGTCAATATCGATTTTCAGCTGAAGTTTCATAGAGGTTTCCTTTCTTACAGTCCTTACTTTATAATATAACACATTTTGTTCAATTTGTCAAGATTTTTTAATAAATGTTGAAAAATTTTATGGGGCTTGACATTCATAGTATTTTATGGTATAATTATTTTGTAAAAAATAAGGAACGGTTTTCCCCGGCTTATTTTTTCTTGACATCTGCATATAATAATGCTATAATAAATATATCAAAACCAAAGGAGCGATTTTTTATGACCGATACAAGACCTGTTGCACTCCCCGCCGATACCGGCGAGATACCCGATATTATCTTTTTTGACGACAGCGACAAGCCATATGACAGGGAAGCTGTGGGCGAAGAGATACGCCGTCAGGTTGAATCGGCTTGGGAAAATGTGAGGAACGGGAATTATTTTGACGGGGATGAGGTTCTCGAAAGGTTGAGAAAGAAATATGGCTACACCATATAAAAAAATTTTTTCGCCTGAATTTAATGACGCCCTTGACAGGATATCCGATTATATCGGTTATAATTTGTATTCTCCGAAAGCCGCAGCCAACCTTGCCTGCGAAATTGACAAGAGGATCGTTTTAGCTTCCGAAAATCCTTATATGTACCCTGTATGTCATGAACTGCCGCAACCGGGAGATACAAGAAAAATTGCGGTTAAAAATTTTATAATTCTGTATTCCGTAAATGAAGAGGAGAAAGCGGTAGTTTTCCTTAACCTCTTTCACGGCAAACAGGATTACATAGCTTATTTTAACAATTAAAGGAGCGATTCGCATGACCGATACACGACCTGTTGCACTCTCCGCCGATACCGGCGAGATACCCGATATTATCTTTTTTGACGACAGCGACAAGCCCTATGACAGGGAAGCTGTGGGCGAGGAGATACGCCTCCGGGTCGAGGCAGCTTTAGATGATGTCCGTAAAGGGCATTATATTAACGGAGATGAATTTTTTAAAAAAATGAGAGAAAAATATGGGTACACCATAGATGAATAAAGGCAGGAACATTCCTCGTTCCTGCCTTATAAATTACCCTTGCCGTCTGCGGGCAAACTCCGTCATTTCCATATTAATGAACCTTGATATCATTTCTCTGTAAACTGCCTCTGTCATATCCGGGTCTGCGCCGTATTCTTCCGCCTTAAGCCTTACTCCCGCAATTACCTTTTCTGCACGGGAGCTGTCTCTTACGCCGTCCTCGCTTTTTTTAAACGCTGCCGCTTGGGCGACGAGCTTTCCTCTTTCGGCGATAAGCCTGACTATCTCGTTATCTATGCCGTCGATAGCTTTCCTTACCTCTTCTATGCTGCCGCATTTCATATCAGCTGTCCACCGCCTCTCTCACCGCCGAGACGAACTCGCCCACCTTTGCGGGTGCGCCCGTTCCCTCCGCTTCCATTATCCGCACAATTGCGCTGCCTATGATAACGCCGCTGCAATAGGCGGACATTTTTTTCGCCTGTTCCGGGGAGGATATGCCGAAGCCCACACAATAGGGGCATTTTGCGTTTTCTCCGATAAGGCGGAAGAATGAGTCGAAGTCGGTTTGATATTCGCTCCGCACGCCGGTCACGCCGTTTGTGGAGACGCAGTAGAGGAAGCCCTCCGAGTCCCCGGCGATGGTTTTTATGCGGTCTCCGGAGGCGGGGGAAACGAGGTTGATGTTATGTATGCCGTATTTTTTTGCGGCGGGGAGCAGCTCCTCCCGCTCCTCGTATGGCATATCCGGGACTATCACGCCGTCCACGCCCTTGTCACGGCAGGCGGCGAAGAATTTATCCGTGCCGTAGACGAAGATGGTGTTAAGGTACATCATCAGGATAAGTGGCTTGTCCGTTTGGCGGCGTATATTTTCAACGCAGGTGAAAATTTTGTCTAATGTTGTGCCGCCTTTCAGGGAACGCAGGGAAGACTTCTGAATGGTTACTCCCTCGGCTATGGGGTCGGAAAAAGGCACGCCCAGCTCGATTATATCCGCTCCCTTGTCAAACATTTCAAGGGCTGTTTTTTCGGTGGTTGTCATATCCGGATCGCCTGCGGTGATGAATGTGACCACCGCTTTCCTGCCTTGGGTTTTTAACTCCTCAAAGCATTTATCTATTCTGTTCATTTGGGTTTTTCTCCTTTCGGGTGTTTTGGGGGATTATTATGAAATGCTTTAATTTATTGGTCTATGTAAGCGACATGCGCCCTGACGGGCGGCGACGTGCTGTGCAAGGCATACGCCTTGCACGCTACGTCGCACCGCCGCCCGACAATTAACTTGCTTGGTAACTGTTAGTTGTCTTGTGTTGCTCTCATTTTTCAAAACGCTTTTTTGATGTCGGGCGGCGGTTTTTGTAACTTGCTCCTGCAATGCTTTTCTTTGCAACGCTCTGTTAGTTACAGCGGCTTACGCCGTTGGGGCTTTGCCCCAAACCCCACTGGGGCTCTGCCCCAGACCCCGCAAGGGCTCTGCCCTTGACCCGCTGGGGGTGACATCCCCCAGACCCCCCAACGTGGCGTTATTGCTCTTGTAAAGCTCCCATTGGTTATGCACGCTTTCATTCTCTAGCCTCTAGCCTCTAACCTCTATCCTCTAATTCCGCACTTCCCTTCCCCTGTATCTCGCTATCGAGTACACGTCCTTATCCCCTCTTCCGGACAGGTTCACCACTATTACCTGTTCCCGGCTCATAGTCTTGGCTGTCTTCATAGCTGCTGCCATGGCGTGTGCGGACTCTATTGCGGGGATTATCCCTTCGGCTGCGGACAAAAACTCAAACGCCTGTACCGCTTCTTCGTCCGTTACCGGCACATACTCGCCCCGTCCTGTTTTCCACAGGTTGGCATGTTCAGGTCCTATGCCCGGATAGTCAAGCCCTGCGGATATGGAGTAGACGGGGGCTATTTGTCCGTAATTGTCCTGCAAAAATATGGACTTCATGCCGTGGAATATGCCAAGACTGCCTTTGGAAAGTGTGGCGGCGGTCTCGGCGGTGTCTATCCCCCGTCCTGCGGCTTCTGCACCTATGAGCCGCACCGTTGTTTCGGGGATAAAGTCATAGAATGCTCCCATGGCGTTTGAGCCGCCCCCTACGCATGCTATTACGGCATCCGGCAGTCGTCCCTCTTTTTCGGTTATCTGCAAACGTATTTCCTTGCCGATTATTTTCTGAAAGTCCCGCACCATTTCCGGATAGGGGTGAGGTCCCATTACCGAGCCTATGCAATAGAATGTGGTGTCGATATTGGTACACCAGTCCCGCATTGCCTCGTTGATGGCGTCCTTTAAGGTGGCTGTGCCGCTTTCCACGGGGACGACTTTTGCTCCCAGAAGTTCCATTCGGTAGACGTTGAGGGACTGCCGTTTTGTGTCCTCCGCTCCCATATACACGCAGCATTCCAGCCCCATTAATGCGCACACGGTGGCAGTGGCTACTCCGTGCTGTCCTGCTCCCGTTTCTGCGATTATCCGTTTCTTGCCCATACGCTTTGCCAGAAGTAGCTGCCCCAAAACGTTGTTTATTTTATGCGACCCGGTATGGTTCAGGTCTTCCCTTTTGATGTATATTTTTGCTCCTCCTATCTGCTCGGTTGCTCTTTGGGCGAAATAGAGGGGAGAGGGGCGGTTGGCGTAATCACGGTACATCACGGCAAGCTCATTTTGGAAATCCTCGTCGTTCTTGTATTTATTATAGGCGTTTTCCAGTTCGGTGACGGCGTTCATGACCGTTTCCGGCACATACTGCCCTCCGAACTCGCCGTATCTTCCTTTACTGTTCATTGTAAAAATTCCTTTCTTTAATCTGATTTAAGGTATTTCTCCCGTTATAGGCGGGAGAAACACCGCCTGATACAAATCCCTCATTGAATTACGGAGATTAGTCCGATATATTTATCCCCACCATCACGGTTTCCTCTTCCCTGTTGTTCCACACGGAATGGGGAATGCTGCCGTCCACAAGGAAGCTTTCGTTTTTTCGGAGTATAATGGTTTTGTCTCCCAAAATAATTTTCGCCTCGCCGTCGGTAACTATGAAAAGGTGGTTATGGGGGTGGGTGTGGTTCAGTAACGGTCCGCCGCCCTCTTTGCCCAACTTTGCAATGGAAACGTCGGTTATCCCCGCTTTACCGCAAATACTTTTGGCAAGGAAATTCACATGGTCGGGCGGTGTGAAAAATTCTCCCTTTGCATTCTCCGTCATTTTCCTTTCATCCTTTCGTAAACGCTTTTTATCTTCTCCCTGTCCTTTACCCCCTCCGTTTCAACGCCGCCTGAGATGTCGATATTTCCCGAGACCGCAAGGGCGGCGGGAAGGTTTTCGGGGGTTATTCCCCCGGCTAAGAAAAAGGGAGTTCCGATATTCGCCGAAGATACAACGCTCCAGTCAAAAGTTTGTCCCGTGCCGCCTGCTTTGCCTTTAACGAAGCTGTCAAGCATAAGGAAATCGCTGCCCATGTTGTCGGCGTTTGCGATGTCCTCCGTTGTTCTCACTTTAACAGCTTTGAAAATAAGGGTATTTTTCGGGAGGAGTTTTCTTAGAGTATTTATATAATCCCCGTCTTCGCTGCCGTGGAGCTGCACTGCGGCAAGTTTTAAGTGTTCGGTTGTTCGGGAGACTGTTTCGGGGGATTCGTTCACGAACACGCCGACGGCTTTTATTTTGGGGTCGAGTATCTTCAGCAATTTTTCCGCTTGGGATATTTCTATGGAACGCCCGAACCCTTTTGACAGTATCATTCCCATAAACTCCGGGGGGAACTCGTTGATGATCTCTATATCCTCTTCCCGCCGCATTCCGCAGAGTTTGAGCATTAGTCCTCTCCTTTCAGTGTTTTCATACACCGGGGTATTCCCTCAACGCCGCTTCGCATAAGGGTTTCCCCGATAAGGACGGCGTCAACTCCCCATTTTTCCGCTTTCTGCATATCCTCCCTTGTTTTTATGCCGCTTTCGCAGACGGTTATAATGCCGGGGGGGATAAGCTGTTTTAAGCGTTTGGTATTTTCGATATCCACCTTGAATGTTTTAAGGTCACGGTTATTAATGCCTATGATGTCCGCTCCCAGTTTCACAAGTCGGGTAACTTCGTCCTCGTTATGGGCTTCGGCGAGGACATCCATTCCAAGTGTTCTTGCAGAGCCGTACAATTCGGCAAACCGGTCGTCCGAGAGAATGGCGGCTATCAGCAATACTGCCGACGCTCCCATTGCCTTTGCGTGGTAGACCTGATAGTCATGGATAATAAAATCCTTACGCAGGACGGGGATATTCACCGTTCCTGTTATATCCTCAAGGTACTTTGCCGAGCCTTGGAAATAGTGTTCCTCGGTAAGGCAGGATATGGCTGCCGCTCCGGATTTTTCGTAGGCGGCGGCGGTTTTCACGGGATCGAAGTCCGGCTGGATAAGTCCTTTTGAAGGGGAAGCTTTTTTCACCTCCGCTATGACCGACAGTCCCGGTTGTGTCAGGGCTTTTTTGAAGGTTTTTTCGGGGAAATTTTGGCGGTCGATCCTTTCAAGGATTTCTCTGAAAGGTTCGGCGGACATTTCCCTCCGCAGCTGTTCCCGGCGGCGGTCGAGTATTTCGGTGAGGTACATTTTTGAAGTCTCCTTTTTTGGTGTAGGGCTTTAATTTGTTGGTTGATGTAAGCAATGTGCGCCCTGACGGGCGGCGACGTGCTGTGCAAGGCATACGCCTTGCACGCTACGTCGCACCGCCG
>JAMOZU010000019.1 GCA_023667745.1 Ruminococcus sp. | reverse complement strand
AACTCCTTGCCGTTGACCTTTGCGCCTTTCCACTCTGTAGCGTCCTCGGGGGGATTCTTGTCGAGACCCTCCCACCAAACGGTGTTATCTGCATTGTTCATAGCCACGTTTGTGAAGATGGTGTTCTTCTTGGTTGATGCAAGAGCGTTGTGGTTGGACTTGTCGTTAGTGCCGGGAGCAACGCCGAAGAAGCCGTTTTCGGGGTTAATGGCATAGAGTCTGCCGTCCTCGCCGGGCTTCATCCAAGCGATGTCATCGCCCACGGTGAATACCTCGTAGCCCTTATCCTTGTAAACAGCGGGAGGAATGAGCATTGCAAGGTTAGTTTTGCCGCATGCGGAAGGGAATGCCGCAGTAATGTACTTGATATCGCCGTCGGGCTTTTTAACGCCCAGAATGAGCATATGCTCTGCCATCCAGCCTTCGTTCTTGCCCTGATAGGAAGCGATACGCAGTGCAAAGCACTTTTTGCCCAAAAGAACGTTGCCGCCGTAAGCGGAGTTGATGGACCAGATAGTGTTGTCCTGAGGGAACTGAACGATATATCTGTTCTCCGGGTCAACATCTGCTTTGGAGTGAAGACCTCTTACGAAATCGTCCGACTCATCGCCCAGGTTCTCGAAAGCCTGTGCGCCCATTCTTGTCATAATGTTCATGTTAAGAACGACATAAATGGAGTCGGTGATCTCAACGCCCACTTTCGCAAGAGGAGAGCCGATAGGTCCCATGGAATAGGGGATAACATACATAGTCCGACCCTTCATAACGCCGTCATAGAGCTTGGAGAGCTTGGCGTACATCTCCGCAGGGTCGCACCAGTTGTTGGTGGGACCTGCCTCTTCCTTTGTGGGGGTGCAGATGAAAGTCCTGTCCTCAACACGTGCAACGTCGTTGGGGAGAGTTCTGTGATAGAGGCAGCCGGGGAGCTTTTCTTCATTTAATCTGTACATTTTGTCCCTGTTACCTTCCGGGAGAGCGCAAACCTCGTCGGTAAGGGCGGCAAGCTGCTCGGCAGAGCCGTCTATCCATACTACCTTGTCGGGCTTTGTCAGCGCAGTCATTTCGTCGACCCACTTGAGAACGTTAGGATTTTTTGTAAGTGACATTCTAAACAAACTCCTTTATATAAGATTTTTTCGGGGGACTTTTCCGCCAAGCCTCGCAAGCATATGCAAAATCTCATTGCAGCTTGCGGTTGACATTCGGGAAACACCGCCTTGAAATTTTTCCATAATTTAATTATACCCCAAAATTCTCCTTGTGTCAAGAGATTTGAAAAAAATTAATCTTGAGTACACAATAATAGTCGGGTTGTTTTTTTTCCCGCCCTCGGCGGGAGAAAATGCCTGAATTATACCACCAAAAAAATCCCGTACCGCTTTTACACGGTACGGGAAAAAATTTGCTTTAATTTTATCCGGTTGACCTTATCTTCTCGAACGTTTCCGCTTGAGCGTTTTGGAAACAGCATACACTGCCGATGCCGCCAACGCCACTATCGCCATGCCTGCGGCTGCGTCCTTGCCGTCGCTGCCTTCATTGTCGCCCACGGTGTACATTCCAGCCTTGATGTCCTCGGACTCGGCAGGTACGCCGTCCTTGTCGGTGACAAAGGGGAATATGGGATCGTTGTCAATGCCCGGAGCGGGGTTGTTGCCGGGATAGGAAGGTCTTGACGGGTAGTAAGACGGTCCTGTGGGATATGAGGGTCTGCCCGGGGTGGTTACCGTTGTGACTGTTGCCGTTGTGCCGTCCTGTCCGCCTGCGGTTGTAGTATCGGCGGGGTTCAGGGTAACGGTCGGCTCGGTCTCGGTAGGTTTAGCTGTCGGCTCGGTCTGTACATCCTTGTCGGGATAGCCGCCCTCGTCCGGCTCGGCATTTTCCTTATAGTTGCGGATCACTACCCTGCCGTCGCTTGTCAGCACGTTATAGCCGTTGTTTTCCCCTGCCACTACCTTGTATGTCTTGTCGATTATCACCACTTCAAAGTGGAAATCTGTGCGGTTATCCTCAAATCCGCCGGGGGCTGTTTCCTCAACAAGAGTGTATTTGCCCACCGTCAGACCGGAAACATAAACGGTAGTATTGGGGGTAACAAACGTCAGACTGTTGCCTGCCGCCGTGATATGCTCCTTAGTGCCGTCTCCCTTGCTGTACTCCGCAACTGCGTCCGCTACGCTTGCACTTGCGCTGTCCTCATCGGGATAAATGGTGAGCCTTGCTCCCGGCAGCTGAGCTGCGCCGTTTGACATATCCGCCTTTATTATAGGCAGACCGGACAATCCGAGAGTTACGTCATCGCCCGGTATCACGGGAGTAATTTCCTTAACTGCGTCCTTCATGATTATCTTGTGAAGAACGGGATCGAAGTCATAGTCGCTGTCGGAGCTTCTGCGGCTGACAGTGCCGTCCTCGCCCAGGGTAAATGAGAATGTGCTTGTAACCTTCTCGTAACCGTCGGGGGCTGCTGTCTCCGAAAGGATGTAGGAGCCTGCGGGAAGTCCTCTTATTTCCGCTTCGTTGGCGGTGGTGGTGAATATCAGCCGCCCGCCGGAAACTATCTTGTTCCTGCCGTTGTAAATGTCGACTTTGCTTAAATCAACGCTTCCGCCGGAGGGGATTATCTCCATAACTGCGCCGGGTATCTGGGGAAGTCCCGAAATGTCCGACTTTTTGATGACAACATACGTCCTTGCATCGTTCAGGATAACGGTGTTGTCCTTGGGTCTTGCTGTTGTTCCGTCATCGGCGGTGATAAGAACGTTTCCTGCGCCGTCAATGGTGAAGGGGAAGTCCTGTGTCACGGTGTACCCTGCGGGAGCTGCCTCTTCGTGAAGAATATAGCTGCCTTCGGGAAGACCGTAAACGGTGGTGGGGCTATCCTTTGAGGTAAAGGAAATGCTTCTGCTTGTTATCCTCAAAGTGTCGTTATCGGCGGATACTGTGCCGAGAGCGGAGAAGTTCACCGTCCTGCCGGAAGCATCCGTACCGGTTACGGTAAGGCTTGCGCCGGGAAGTTCCTCGCCGAATACGTTCTGCTTGGAAATGCCCATGCTCGTAAGCTCATCTTCCATGACAACAGTGTTGTCCGCCAAAGCTACCGAACCGCTTGTAACGGTATAGCCGCCGTCATTTATATTTATTCTGAAAGATATGCCGGTGGTTTTCTTATAGCCTGCGGGTGCTGCGTCCTCGATCATGCGGTATTCCCCTGCGGGAAGCCCCTTGATAACAGCGGGAGTTGTCCCCGAGGTGAACTTGATGGCGGAAGCCGTTTTTGTAACGTCCCCGGCGCCGCCGGAAACGGTTATCTTGCCGCCGGACATATCGGCAGTTCCGGTTACTCTCACTATTCTTATCTTAGCTCCGGGAAGCTCTTCCGAACCCCCTATGGCTCTCTTGGAGATATTTACCTCCGTCTCAACGGCAGTTTCCTCTTCATCGCCGTCGGAGGGCTCGTTGGAAATGTAAATGGTATCTCCGTCAACAAAATACTCCACTACCGTATCTGCGGGGATCGTACCCACGTCCGGTTCACTTTCGCCGGGTCTTCTGATAACGATATATCTGGGTTTCTCGAATACCTTGTGCTTTGCGGGAGGAGTTATCTCCGTCAGCTGATAGAGAATGCCGAATTCAAGGCGTTCGATAAGGGTATCGCTTTCAGTGCCGGTGTCATAAATGATGGTTTTGCTGAAAGAGGGGTGAGCGGCATTGTTTACATAGGGAGAGAACTCACCGCCGGAAAATGTTCCGGGAACAAGGCTGAACTCTGCGCCGCTGAGTTTCAGGCTGTTGTTTAGGCTGTCATATTTGTTTACCACAAGATTGCCTGTTCTGGATTCAATGGAAGCTCCTCCGGAAACGTCCGCTTCCGCCCATATGTCCGAGGTGCTTTCGCTGAAATCCCCTGCGCCCGCAAGGGTAGCCGTGTTGGTAACGTTGCCGCTGTTCTTTATCTCGTCGATGGAAACGGTATTGCCGTTTACCTTGTATGTGCCGTCCAACTGAATGGAAACATCCGCTATTGCATCGTATTTCACTATGCAATAAGTCTGATCGGGAAGAGTTACCTTTAATGTACGTGTGGTTTGGTCATAGGTGTAGCTCCAGTTGCTCAAAGGAACGCCGCTGCCGTCGGTGACGGTAAGGGTGTTCTCTCTGAATCTCAGGAACTTGCCCATTACGTCCTCAAGAACAATGCTGTCCTCCTCGCCGCCCAGATTGAGAGCGGGAGCGTTTACCTCAACGGTGTAATGAATGGTATTTCCCGTGGTGTTATTGGACTTTTTGAGAATGTCCCCTTTTACGAACCATACGGGAGAAGAGCTTGCGTCCGCAACACCCACATCCCTGCCGTTGTAAGCAACGGTCACATTGTTGTTCACTCTGTAAAGCCCGTCGTCAAGCATCTGCACATTGGGGATAGGCTGGGTATAGTAAACGCTTACGCCCTTGTCGTTTATCATAGCCTGCGTGACGGTTATTTCAATTGTATTGCCGCCCAGCAGTTTAACATTGCTGCCGATATAGTCGTTATGCTCCTTGTCGGCGGGAGTGTAATACATGCTGTCGCCGTTGGTGTGTACTTCGTATATCTTGTCAATGGTAATATCATGACCGCTGACGGGAATATCGGCTCTGCCGCCCCATTCAAAGTCCACCAGCTGAGCGGTGTCTTTAATGAGTATCTTATCGCCGACCCTCGGAGTAACTCCGGAAAGTTTGGTGAAATCGATATTTACGAACCAACCGGGATTTTCGTTTGAAGTCCCGCCCTTATTCTTGCCGTAGTCGGAGCCGTCCTGAGATTTTTTAACGCAGTTTGAGACCGTATACCCTTCCTCGTCTTCTGTGGCGGGAACGTCCATGGTGCTGCCGTCGGGGAATACCTGGATATACTCCGCTCTTGCCTTGTTGTAGTAAGTTCCCGATTTAAGACTGTTGTCGGTTATCTGTGTTTTAAGGGTAACGGTAACGGTCTTTTCTCCCGTAACATCGCCGTTTATCCTTATAACGCCGCCACTTTCGCTGAAAGCCGCAGCAACACCGTCAACGGCAACGTTTATGCTGCCGGGAACTATGTTGTGGGAAAGTCCGCTGTCCGCCCTTACGGTATCGGTTATCACAATGTTCCGTGCCGTTACACTGTCGGGGATTTTAAGGGTCACCGACCATTTCAGGCTGCCGTCGGTATCAACGCCGTCAAAGGTCTTGTCAACGGGAATGCCCTTTCCGGGAACTGTTACCCATGTTTCGGGTTCTTTAAGGAATCCGTCCACATTGGCGGAAAACTTGTTGCCGAAAGTCCTGCTTGCGGCTGTGCCGTTGTCCTTGTATTCGGTGTAATAATCGTAAGTATAGCTGTAACCCTTGTATGTGCGGGAATTATCGGAAATGGTTATCTGCTTTCCGGAAGCCCCCGCCCAGAATTTATCCGCCGTAAGCGCGCCGCCGACGGGAACAAGTGCCTCGCCCGTTTTGCTGTCATTGGCCAGCGTATCGGTGATACCCGTAACAAGTGAGCTGTCCTGGGAGCGGTTTCCGGTAAAGTCGATATAGCTCATGGTGACCGTCCACTTTATGCGGTGGTTAGCCTCATCCAGCGAGCCTGTCTTCGTTACCTCCGGCATAAACACGCTCGACACCCACGGAGAAGCGTATCTTTCCATATCGTCGACCACAACTTTGTTGCCGTATTCCCATGTGTTCCACATGTTTTTGATTATGGAATCGTCCACTTTCATGGTATACTTGAAAGTGACCGACGCACCGGGCTTTAAAGTAATGTTCTTTATCGAGCCGAAATTGCTGTATGTTGAGCTTAAGCCCGTTACCGAGCCGCTGGAAGTCGCTTTGATATTCCCCGTAAAAGAAGACTTGGAAGCATTAAGAGGAGAATCGGCTACACGTTTAATAGTATAGTCGGCTGTGCTGCTGCTGTTGGAAGTGACGGTAACTTTGTAATCCTGATAGTAATTGCCGTCGCTGCCCTTGTACACGCCGCCGTTGTCGGTGGTTTTATCTGTCCACACGTTTGCCTGCTTTTCCTGCACCTCTGCATTCGGGTGAATGTCAAGAACAGGCTTGCTGCCGGCCGTGGCTTTTATTTCCACCTTGCCGTTTCTGTCAACATCGTCCGATGTATAGGAAATATTGCCTCTGAACACGGCTTTTCCCTGAATATCGCTCTCTTTGAGCTGACTGTCGTCAACCCAGAACTGTATCTTGTTGCCGTTGGAGGTTCTGATTATTTTATATGTACCTCTGTTTACATCGTTTTGCTGCAAAGGGCCGTCCGTTGCCAGCAGATATATCCCCTGAAAGTCAATATCCGCCACCAGAGGATTTACAAGCACCTCGTCTGCGCCTTTGTTTACAGACCAGTCAAAGGAGAAGAATACCTCGTCTCCGTTCTTTACCTTTGTGCTGTCGGTAACAGGCTGACCGTTTATGAGCAGCTTTGCGTTTGAAAGCGTTACCGCTTTTTCCGCCGCCGCAACGCTTATGCCGCCGCCTGCCCACGGCAGGAGTATGAACATTAGCGCAAATGCCGTAAACATGGCTGCTGCCCGCTTGTACCATTTTTTGGCTGTCATAAAAAACTTCAATCCTTTCTTTCTCTGATTTTCGTCTCTCCCGTGATGTCGGTTAATACTAATCCCCGTTAGAATTATGGAGATGAATCCGCCGAAAAAAAATTTAGCCTTATGATTTTTTGCGGCGGATTAAGTCCCATAATTCAATGAAGGATTTGTATAGATCTGCGCAAAAAAATTTCGCCTCCGATCCTGTCGGCTACAACTGCGCATATTTTTTTGGGCGCATTGTAATCCCGCTGTTCTTTCGTTCATTAGCATTCCATAGATATTGGTATACATATTAATTATACCATATTAATCTAAGAAAATCAATAGTATTTGTTAAATTATTTTTAGGCGAAATGTACAAATAATTTGTTCATAATTTGTGAGGGGCATTCAGCCGCCGCAGCGGCTTTAGTTTGCAAATATTTTTTTTTTTTTTTTGCAATATGTCAAACAGCCTTTAAAAGGTACAGAATTTCAAAAGGACATCACTCCGTCTAAGTTTGTAAAATATGACTAACTTTTGTACAAAATATCATATAATTTGTATATTGAAAAAAATTGTTAATTGTAATATAATATTTATAGGACAGTTTGTTAGCGGCTTTTAGGAAACGATTTATCCGAGTAACATGCTAAACTCCGAAAGCAAACATATATGTTCAAATAAAACTGCGGGAAAATATGGGAATGTGACGGACTTTGTCTCCCGCTTCTGAAAGGTGATGCAAGTTAATGGCGATCTCAAGCGAAATAATAGTTGTTGCCCCGGATAAATGCGTAGGCTGCAACGCCTGCGTAAGAAACTGCCCTGCCCAGGAGGCGAACGTTACGAAAATGCTGGAAGACGGCAGATTCGTGACCACTGTAAACCCCGACCGCTGCATAAGCTGCGGCGAATGCGTGCGTACATGTCAGCACGGAGCGAGAGACTATCTTGACGATACCGACGAATTTATGCGGTTTATCGAGCGTAACAAGGCAGCCATTCTGGTAGCCCCCGCCATAAAAACGGTAATGCCCACCATGTGGAAAGGCGTTCTGGACTATTTCAGGCAGAAAGGCGTTCAGATATACGACGTTTCCCTTGGGGCGGACATATGCACTTGGGCGCACCTGCGAGCTATCGAGCAGGGAAAGGTGAAAAACATCATAACCCAGCCCTGCGCCGCAATTGTAAACTATATCGAGACTTATCAGCCCAAACTGCTGCAAAATCTTTCTCCCGTTCACAGCCCGGTGTCCTGCGAGGCGGTGTATTTGCAGCGTTACCTTAATGTGACCTCGCCTTTGGCTATGCTGTCCCCCTGTATCGCAAAGAAAACGGAATTTGTCGAAACGGGGCTTATAAAGTACAACGTTACCATGGGCAAGCTGAAGGAATATTTTGAAAGGCATAAGATACATATCCCCGAAAACAGCGCAACGGACGACTATAAATATAAATTCGACGATCAGCAGGGCTTGGTGGGCGCAGTATACCCCCGTCCCGGCGGACTTCGCGATAACCTCTGGATACACGACCCGGAGCTTAACATTACCAACTCCGAGGGCGTTCACAAGGTATATCCGGAGCTTGATATGTACGCAAGAATGCCGGAGTTCAAGCACCCGGAGGTATTCGATGTACTCTCCTGCGAGTACGGCTGCAATGTAGGTCCCGCCACAGACACCGAGTCCACAGTGTTCGACATAATGGCTACCATGAGGGACGTGGAAAAATTTGCCCGCAAGAACCGCAAGGCAGGGCTTTTCGGCAAGGGCGAGGATAAGCAGTTCAAGGTATTTGACGACAAGCTGTCTTTGAGCCATTTCCTGCGGACGTATACCCCCCGCAAAGCCTCCCCCGTGCCTACCGCCGATCAGCTTGAGCCTATATTCAAGAGTATGGGCAAGGAGACAGACAAGGACAGGCATTACGACTGCCACGCCTGCGGCTATCACTCCTGCTACGAAATGGCGACGGCGATCTTCAGAGGCTTAAATGTCCCCGACAACTGCATTATCCATGCGAAATCGGTACTCAACGCCCGTCATGAGCAGCTGACGGAAGAGCATGACAAGCTGTATATGATGGCTGAAAAGTGCAAATACTTCTCCGATGAACTTGTTCAGGACATTGACGTTATCACCGCCAATATCCACGCCATCAACGATGCCACTTCCAAGACCGGCGAGAAATCCCAGATAGTAAACTCCCTGCTGGAAAACCTTATCAGTTTCTGCTCTGCCTACGACCATATGGACGCACAGACGGTGGTACAGCTGACGGGAATTTTGGGCAGTATATCCTCCGCCTTCAAGAGCCTTGATAACAATGTAAACATCACCATGGGCGGCTCGGATGCCATCAGCGAATCGGTGGTTGAGCTTACAAGGCTCGTGGAGGAGCTTAATGTAATGCTCCATGAGACGACGCATGTGGATAAATATTGATTGAACATTGATGATATATGAAAACGGCAGGGCGAGAGCCTTGCCGTTTTATATTGGGCATTGGACGTTTTTTCCCCGCCGAAGGCGGGGAAAAAACTAAATCAAGACTTTACTAACTTGTCCAGTCCCTTTTTCTCCAGATATTCTAATATGTAATCATAGGAAAAATTGCTGTATGCTCTTACCCCATGTGCCGCCGCCAGATCGGCGTTGTAATCGGACAGCTTATACAGGCGGACATTGGCATAGTTGGTATCATAATGGGTGACTATGGGGATAAACTCCAAATTCTCCACAGCCGCAGGGTATCTGTTCTCCTCGTCTCCCAAAGATACCTCAAAATTAAGTATACCCCCTATAAGATTAGTCCCCACCGACTGCGCCGAGATGAAATTCCCCAGGGAATAGGCGCAAAGCGTTTCCCTGCCGTCGCTGTTCACGAAGGTCTCCACCTCCCGCAGGACATGGGGGTGATTGCCTATTATAACGTCCGCTCCCGCTTCTCCCAGCTCCTGTGCCATGACCCTTTGCCAGTCCTGCACTTCCGTGTTGTTCTCCACTCCCCAGTGAAGCGACAATACGCATATATCGGAAATTTCCCTTGCCGCTGCAATTTCCGCTTTTATCCTGTCAATATCCTGCGTGCGCCCTATCTCCAGAGACGTATTGCCGCTTAAAGACAAGCCGTTGAGACTTTCGGTGTAACACAGGAAGGAGACCGTCACCCCGTTTGCCTCCACCGTTCGTATATTTTCCCTGTCCGCACTGTCGATATACGCCCCCACCCGCACATAGCCGTGTTTGTCGTAATATTCCAGACAGTCCCGCAGACCCTGCTCGCCCTTGTCAAGGGTGTGATTGTTGGCAATGGTGAAAACGTCCACCCCAAGCTCCGCCATATATTCTCCCAACGCTTCCGGACTGTTGAAACAAGGGTATGTGGAAAGCCCGTATTCGTCCCCGCAGATGAGGGTCTCCTGATTAAGCACAGTAATATCCGCCTTGTCAAGGAGATTTGCCACACCCGCATAAGCGTGGGAAAAATCATACTCCCCCTCGTTTTCCGCCCGCCTTGCCGCCTGATTGTAGATGGACGAATGAATGAGATTATCACCCAGCGCAGTAAAGGAAACCCGCAGCTTCTTCGGCGGAGGGGGAGCTGTGACCTCCGTTGTAACAGCTGTCGTGACAGCCGACATGACTGACACGGAAAACGTTCCCTCTTCGCCGCTTGTCATATCCATTTCCCACGGACTTCTTTCTCCGATAACGCTTCCCCCGCTTATAACATTCACCGCAGGTACAGCCTCTTCCCCCGCTTCGCCGCAGCCTCCAGCCGCCAATGAGAGCGCAAACGCCGTTATTACCGAAACAAACCCACGGAATTTTTTCTTTATCATTTTTCCGTAAAACTCCCTTTTGACCGTGTTAATATTTTTCTCCGCCGCAATGGGTAATACTCCGCATACATATCCCCGAACCCATGCTCTATAAAACAGGCAATGCTTCCTTAAGGAAATACCGATTTAAGGTCTTTTCCCCGCCGTAGGCGGGGAAAAGACCGCCAAACAAAGCCATTTGTAAAGCGGCAAGAATACAGAAAAGTTATTTGATCGGTGTTTCCTTAACTATTAATTATTAACTATTAACTGTATTGTTCCAGTACTTCCTTTATATCATCATAGGAATAGCCCTTTCTCGCCAGAGCGTCCCGGACTTTCCGAAAGCCCTTTTCATCCGTCAGATACCGCTCGTATTTCGTCTCCACAAGCCGCTCCAGACGGGCAAAACAATCGTCTTCCTCCATAAACTCGTCCATTGCCTCTTCAATTATCTCATCTGTCAGACCCTTCTGCCGCATTTCCCGCCGTACAGCCCATTCACCCAGTTTTTTCCCCTCAAACAAATGCCTGCACAGCTTTCGGGCATACCGCCCGTCATCTATTATTCCCCGCTTTGCAAGCTCGTTGCAGACCTCTTCGCAAATTTCCTCCGGGTAATTATTCTCCAGCTTTTCGTATAGCCCGCAGTAGGAGTAATCATGCCCCGTCACAAGATATAACGCCCGCTCCCTTGCTCTCCGTCGGTCGTTTTTGTAAATGAGCCTGTCTGCCTCGTCCCCGGTTATGGGGCTTCCCCTTTTAAGTCCGCTGTCCGCTATAATATCCCTGTGTATGTAGATTTTTTCGACCCGGCTGTCATCGTAATTCCCAACGCCGTCATAATTCCCCGCCTCGTCAAACTCTATCTCCACACACATCATCGCCCCCTTAAAAGGGGTAATATCCTTGATAAACATACTTGATTTTCTTTACTCCACTGCTGCAGGAGGCAGAACAAATTATCCTTTCTCCGTCTTCTAATCTCTTACCTCTAGTCCTCTAAAAGTTCACCTTGCCCAGATTCTAACCTCTTACCTCTAACTTCTAATCCTCTAAAGGCGTAAACTCCTCATAATCGTCATCAGCGTCAACTTCGATATCCGCCGCATTGACAGGGGACTTTTCCTCGGCGGAAGAGTCATAGTTCACACTGTCGCCGTCCGTGCCGCCCGCAGCCGCCTTGCCGCCTTTGCCCTTTTTCTTTGATACCATAACAATGTTCTGGGCGTTTTCCTTTATCTTCTCTTCAATGACCTGCAATTCTTCGGGATTGGATTTTAAATATTCCTTGGCGTTTTCTCTTCCCTGACCTATCTTCTGATCGTTATAGGAGAACCATGAACCGCTCTTTTTGATTATCCCCAGCTCCTCCGCCAGGTCGCAGACTTCCCCTATCCGGTCTATCCCCTTGCCGAATATCATATCGAACTCGCACTCTTTAAAAGGCGGAGCGACCTTGTTCTTGACCACCTTGCACTTTGTCCTTGCGCCTATAGGCTCGCTGCCGACCTTTATGGTCTCTCCCTTGCGGACTTCTATGCGGACGGAACTGTAGAACTTGAGTGCACGGCCGCCGGGGGTAGTCTCCGGGTTGCCGTAAGCTATGCCTATCTTTTCTCTTACCTGATTGATGAATATGGCAACGCAGTTGGACTTGGACACAACGCTTGTGAGCTTTCTCATAGCCTGGGACATAAGCCTTGCCAGCAGCCCCACATGGGTATCGCCCATCTCGCCGTCTATCTCCGCCTTTGTGACCATTGCCGCCACCGAGTCAACAACTATGCAGTCGATAGCCCCCGACCGCACCAATGCTTCCGCTATTTCCAGAGCCTGTTCGCCGCTGTCGGGCTGGCTGACCAAGAGACTGTCGATATCCACTCCCAACGCCTTTGCGTAAACCGGGTCAAGGGCATGCTCCACGTCTATGAACGCAACCTCTCCTCCCAGTTTCTGCGCCTGCGCCAGAGCGTGAAGAGCCACCGTGGTTTTACCGGAGCTTTCCGGACCGTATATCTCAACGATACGCCCTCTGGGCAGACCGCCTATCCCCAGTGCCATATCAAGGGTCATAGACCCTGTGGAAATGTAGTCCACCGTGTAATCCGGAGCTTTGCCCAAAGTCATTATAGAGCCCTTTCCAAACTGCTTTTCTATGTAAGCAATAGCCCCGTCCAACGCCTTTTTCCGCTCTTCTGCATTAGTGGGCTTGACAGGTGCTTGCTTGGCAACCTTTTTCTTATCAGCCATTGTAAAATATCCTCCCGATCAAAAAATTTATCGCAGTAAAAACTCTTTTCCTATTATACCATATATTTCCCCAAAAATCAAGTATATTTTTCCGAGATTTTGTAATTTGCGGGAAATGGTTGCGGTAAAGGGTTTTTACGGGATTTTTTTGTTTTGCTTTCTGTAAACATCACTCATTCCGATTCATCATGTTTTCCGCACCTTTTATAAGAGCTGCGATAAAGTCTTCGGACATACCTTGCTTTCTCATTTCGGCTGCCACCTTGTCAAATGCATTTTTTTCGCCTTTTTTTATTCCCTTTTCCATTCCCTTCCTCATTCCTTCTTCTCTCCCCTCTTTTCTCCCCTCTTTTCTCCCCTCTTCTCTTCCTTTTTTTATTCCCCGCAGTTCCCCCCTCTTCTCTCCCCGTTTCTCCGCCGCTCCCAATGCCGAAGCCTCGTCATGAAGAGCTTTTTCCCTCATTCTCACTGCCTCTCTTATCCTGACGTCCTCGCTCATGTCGTAAATGACTTTGACTGCCTTTTGCATTACCGGGTTATTGGTCTCTCTGATCATCTCGTATTCCTCCTCGCTTTCGGCATCAAGAAATTTCAGCCATAATTCGCACAGATTCTCATTGTCGATCTTTTCCGGAAGTTTGGGCAGCTCGAAAAAGTGAACTTCCATCTTATCCGAAAAAATCTCCCCTGTCTGCTCTATTACCGGCTTGACGCTGTAATGATAGTCTGCCCTGTCAAACAGGTCAAAATCCAGAACGTTTACGGTTATGGTCTGCTTTAACTTATCGTATGTCTCGCCCTTTTTTATCCCGGAACAGTACAGCAGCCCCCAGTAATACAGCGAACGTTCCCTGTAGTTCCCCTCGTCGTTCACCTGCACTTCCACGTTTATCAGCCGTCCGTCCACTTCCATATTTATGTCAAGACGGCTGAATTTTCCGTCTACAGTTTCCGGCGTAAGCTCCGTATTCATTATACGTATGCTGCCGATGTCCTTTTCGGGTATCTTCAGCGTGCTTGACAGAAAAGACGTCAGCAGGTCTATATTATCCGTAAACAGTTTCTTGAACACTATATCCGTTTTCGCCTTGATAACATCTCTTGCCATGTATTTCACTCTTCTTTCCCGCAGACGTTGTTACCCCCTCCTGCGGCGGGGAAACATCATAAAAATTGTCACTTCCTGTTTTTATTATACCACCCTTACCCTCGTTTGTCAACTCCTCTACCGAAATTTTCCCCGAACATTCCCCGCCTGAAAACCTCCCATTCTCCGAGTCGTGATTTTTATTGACAAGGCATATCACGCAGTAAGTGCATTTGCTGCCGAAAAAAATAACATTGAGTGAAGTCGGCGTTGATGAAAAAGCAAATGGAATAACTGCTGTTCCCGAACCGCTGATATTATTGATGTTGAGGGAGCGGCAGTTACCTCAAACTCAATGATACAAATCCCTCATTGAATTATGGGGATTAGTATGAGCTGTCAGAAAAAGAAAGTTGAAAAGTTTATTGAAAATAAAGCGGATTATACGGTTTGGGTTAAAGCAAAATCAACCTGCATTGTTTAAGAACGCCGAAGATTATTTCAATGAGTTTTCCGGTGAAAGGACATCTCACAAACCCAACGATATGGGACACGGCAGAATTGAATGGGGGAATATTTTTGATTGCATATACCGATCGGCCGGAGCAGCGGTCTGAAAGCACTTGATACGGTAAAATCAAGGGTTACCGAAAAAGGAGAAAACTGAATTGCACAAAAATATCGCAAATTTAAAAATTTACACAAGTTTCAATGAATATTAACAAAAATCGGAATTATATGTGATATTGTAAAAAGAGCATAATTCCACTTGACAACAGGTTATTTATAATCTGAACTGTTTACGGCTGCAAGACAGACCTTGCCGACAAAAATCATCGGCTCATTGACGATGAAGCGGTGCGTTATACAAATCCAACCAAAAGGAACTTCCCATGAAAAACAAATACTCCGAAGATGAAACCTTTGAAAACATCACCCTCGAATACGAACTTGCGGAAAACTGCGAGTTCATCAGATGTACCTTTATCGGCTGCAGCGTTTCCGAATGTACGCTGTCCCACTGCACTTTCAGCGAATGCACGTTTGTAAGCTGCAATTTCTCCCAACTCAAAAGCAGCTATACCGTTGTGAGCTTCGGGATATTTGAAAACTGCACGCTGGACGGCATAAACTGGCGCACCCTTATGGCGGAAGTCCCCTTGGCGTGTCCCATAGAAAAGCTGACCGGCTGCAAGCTGAGGTATAATGTGTTTTACCAAATTTCCCTTAACAAATTCGATTTTACCGGCAACGAAATAGTAAAATCGGAATTTACCGAGTGCAGTATCACGGCGGGAAATTTCAAGGGCTGCTGCCTTGAGGGGACGGAATTTTTCCGCTGCGGTCTTGTTAAAGCGGACTTTCGGGACGCTTCGGGCTATCGGGTGGATATTTTTACCTCAAAGCTGAAAAACGCAAAATTTTCCTATCCGGACGTTATGGCTTTATTGGAAGGAACGGGGATAAAGATAGAATAAATGCGGGAATGAAATTTCCCGAAAAATCGGTAACAATGAAAGGGTACATAATATGTCCGACGGTAATTTAAAAAAAGCCTGCATAATATTGTCCGCCGTTTGCCTTATGCTGACGGCGGCGTTTGTGATAATGGCTGCGGAAAATATGAAGCTGAAAAAGTCTCCGGAAAATCCTCAAGAGGACATCGGATTAACGGTGCTTACGGAGCCTGTCCCGACGGAAGAGATCACCGCAGTCACAACGGTCACCGAACATGTCTGCCCGCCTGCGGAAACGGTCTATATCTACGATAACGGTATCGACAAAATAGAATTCCCCCCCGTTGAAGGGGCTGAACTCAACGGCTATAACATGGAAAATCTTTCCACAGACGGTAAAAAGCGCAAATCCCTTTACGGCGAAAACGGCGTGAAGATAAGCCGCTTCGGTATCGACGTTTCCTCCTATCAGTGCGATATCGACTGGGAAAAAGCGGCGGCGGACGGCGTGGAATTTGCAATTATCCGCATGGGCTACAGAGGTTACGAAACGGGGCAGATATGCGAGGACAGATATTTCCGCCGCAATATGGCGGGGGCTGCCGGTGCGGGGCTGGGCGTGGGGGTATATTTCTACTCACAGGCGATAACTCCGGAGGAAGCGGCGGAAGAGGCAGATTTTGTTATACGCACCCTTGAAGAGGTGGGCGTAGCTGTCACCATGCCGGTGGTATTCGACTGGGAATTTGTCACCGACGAAGATCCTGCCCGCACCGACGGCATGACGGGGGATATACAGACGGAATGCTGCAAAGCCTTCTGCGAAAAAACAGCGGCGGCGGGGTATTCTCCCATGTATTACGCAACGGTAAACACAGCTCTTTTCCGCTATGATATGGGCGTTCTGCTCTATCCTCTTTGGCTGGCGGAATATGCGGAGAAAACGCAATTTGTCTATGATTACGATATGTGGCAGTATTCCTGTTCCGGAGTGGTGGACGGGATAGAGGG
>JAMOZU010000199.1 GCA_023667745.1 Ruminococcus sp. | reverse complement strand
GGAAACGGGGGAAGAAGTGCCGCTGTCAAGGCGGCTGCGGGGAGATGTCAATAAGAGGTTTATTGAGTATTATACAAAATAAGAGGGATTGTCGATTTAAGGTGTTTTCCCCGCCTGCATCGGTGAAAACACCGCCTAAAAATAAATGTTTCCCAAAATTTTCAGCGGAGGTTCGGGAAAATGAAATATGTAATAATTATAATTGCGGTATTATCGATATTATCGGCGTTGGCTGTATGGGCTGCCAAGAGGCTTATGGTCTCGGTGACCGACAAAAGGATAGAGCGTTTCCAGAGCGAGGTCATTGAGACCCACACGCTGGAGATACGCAATATGTACAAGCAGGTCAGAGGCTGGCGGCATGACTACCGCAACCATATCCAGAATATGAAGATACTTCTTGACGAGGGAAAATACGGCAAGCTGGACAGCTATCTTTCCGAGCTTGCGGAAGACCTTGCGTCCGTGGACACGGTGATAAAAACAGGCAACGTTATGGCGGACGCCGTTTTAAATTCCAAGCTGACCACGGCGGAAAACAGCAATATCGCCGTAAAGGTCAAGGCGAACGTCCCGTCGGGGCTTGCAATGTCGGACGTGGAGCTTTGCGCCGTAATGGGCAACCTGCTTGACAACGCCATTGAGGCGTGTGTTCTACTGCCCGAAGAGGAGCGGTTCATAAGGATATACATAGGGAAACTTAAAAATCAGTTTTACCTGTCCGTTCAAAATTCGTCGGGCAGGGTGAAAAAATCGGGCGGGAAGTATATCACCACAAAGGCGGGGGATATGCACGGATACGGCATATTCCGCATTGACAGGATAGCCAAAAAATACGGCGGATATGTGAACAGGCAGAATGAAGAGGGAGTTTTTGCAACGGAGATAATGCTTCCCATATCGGCAAAAACATCTTGATTTTTAAAAAAAACTATTGATATTTTGCCGATAATGTGATATAATATTTATAACACTGATTTAAGGCGTATTTCCCGTCTAATATAAATCCGTAGAAAAACGCCCGGCATATATAGCAAAACATAAAATTAACACCAACGGCAAAAGCTGCATTTCTTGCCTCTTGCTTCTTAAAGTGAAATGTGAAGGCAATTTTATGGTTTACTCTAATTCCGCAGAGGTGATAATGTGAAATATTTATCCGTTGCCCAAACGGCAGAAAAATGGGGAATGTCCGAAAGAAGCGTAAGAAACTACTGCGCCGAGGGAAGAATAGACGGAGCGTTTATTACGGGGAAAACATGGAATATCCCCGAAAACGCCCCGAAGCCGTTTCGGAAAAACGCCTATGTCAAGCCGCCGGAAACGTTGCTTGAAATTCTTGCGGCGGAAAAAAAGGCGGGGCGCAGAGGAGGCATATACCATAAAATCCAAGTGGATATGACCTATAATTCCAATCATATGGAGGGCAGCAGGCTCACCCATGACCAGACCCGCTATATTTACGAGACAAACACCATAGGCTTTGAGACCGAAGCCGTGAACGTGGACGACATTGTGGAGACGGTCAACCATTTCAGGTGTATAGATATTGTGATAGACAACGCCGAAAAAAAACTGTCGGAAAAGCTGATAAAGGAGCTGCACGGGGTATTGAAAAGCGGTACGGCTGACAGCCGCAGGGATTGGTTCGCCGTGGGAAAATACAAAATGATGCCCAACGAGGTCGGCGGTATGGAGACCGCCTTGCCGGAGGAAACGGAGGAAAAAATGAAAGAGCTGCTTTCCCGCTATGACCGCAAAAACTCCCATACCCTTGATGATATTGCAGACTTTCACTTTGAATTTGAGCGGATACACCCTTTTCAGGACGGCAACGGGCGGATAGGCAGGCTGATAATGTTCAAGGAGTGCCTGAATAACAATATCGTGCCGTTTATAATAGGGGAAGACTTGAAGCTGTTCTATTACAGGGGGTTAAGGGAGTGGAAGAATGAAAAGGGCTATCTCACCGATACGATTCTGACCGCACAGGACAGGTTCAAGGTTTATCTTAAATATTTCAAGATAAACTTTTAGAAAGTGCCGATCAAATAAGTATTTATGTGTTTCCCCCGCCTGCGGTTTCCCGACCGTTCATGCCGTATTTCGACCGTTCGTTACAAAATCAACACGAACGGTCTTTTTTGTGATATGATATAAGCAAGAGGTGATACTTATGGTGAAAGTCCAAAAATACTCAAAGGAAAAGCAAAAGGCGGACGGCGAAAAGTACCGTGAGGAGATAAAAAAGCAGCGGTACGGCATTCGGGAAAATGTTGCGTATGCCATGAGGGAATGTTACCGTGCGGACAAGATGTTCGTGGCGTGCTGCTTTATGTTTGCGGCGGCTATGTTTGTGCATAGGTTTTGCCTTGTGTACATCGACAAGTATGTGGTGGAGCTGGCGGTGACGGGCTTTGACAAGGGTTTGCTGATAACATGCGTGGGGCTGTTCCTGCTCAAAGAAGCGTGCAGCTATATATGCAGCCGGTCGGAGCGTTACCGTGGGTATATCGGCACTACGCAAGCGCGCAATCATTTTTCCCGGCTGATAATGAAAAAGTGCATTACCACCGACTACGAAAACAAGGAACGATGCGAAACCAACAACAGCCTTAATCAGGCTCTGGAGGGGAGCTATGTGGCGGCGAACAACACGCCCGTGAACCTGAGGGGAAGTATACGCCATATCCTTGAATTTTTTACCTATTCGGCGATACTTTCAATGCTCAGTCCTTGGCTCATACCGATAGTTGTGATACCCGCCGCTCTGGGCTACTATATAAACCGCCATAAAATGAACTGGATATGGAATATGTCCGACAACTGGCAGGTATACGACCGTCAGCTGTCCTACATCAAGAACACCGGCTGCGACCTTTCAAGGGCAAAGGACGTGCGGCTGTTCACTCTGCCGATCTTGCTGGAAAAAGCCTTTTCGAGGGCTTTCAAAAACCGCCTTGACTGGTATGAGCAGCAGGACGCATGGGAGTTCCGCCATGAAGTTTTTGAAAATCTCATTGTTGCGGCGGGGAAGTTTGCCTCCTATGCCTATGTCATATATCTTGTTACAGGCGGCAGGATAGGGGCGGGGGACTTTGTGCTGTACTTTAATTCCATTATGAGGCTAAGCGAGGCAACGAGGGACTGGTTCAACAATTTCTCCGGCTATCAGTGGATATGCAACAACATAAATCATGTGAGAAATTATCTTGAAATGCCCGAAAAAACCAATAGGGGAGAGGGCAGACCCTTGCCGAAGGGGAGCTTCGAGATAGAGTTTAAAAACGTTTCCTATACTTACAGCGGAGCGGACAAGCCTACAATAAAAAATCTCTCCTTTAAAATAAAAAAAGGGGAAAAGCTGGCCCTTGTGGGGCTTAACGGGGCAGGGAAAACCACTGTCGTAAAGCTGATGTGCGGGCTTTACGACCCTACGGAGGGGGAAATTCTTGTTGACGGCGTACCCGTGAACGAGTACAACAGGGAAGAGTATTTTACCCTTTTCTCGGCGGTGTTTCAGGATATTTCCGTTTTTGCGGGGGACGTGGGGGAGAATGTCACCGGCAGCGGGGAGTACGACAGGGACAGGTTTTTCCGGTGCCTTAAAAATGCGGGTATTTATGAGAAGATAGAAAGTCTCCCCAAAAAGGAAAAAACTCACCTTGTGCGGGGGACTTACGAGGACGCTGTTGACCTTTCCGGGGGAGAGACCCAGAAACTTGCCCTTGCAAAGGCGTTGTACAAAAATTCCCCGATGTTGATTCTGGACGAGCCCACCGCCGCTCTCGACCCTATAGCCGAGCAGGAAATGTACCTTAACTATGCGAAATTTTCCAAGGGGAAGTCCGGCTTGTTTATCTCCCACAGGCTTGCTTCAACCCGCTTTTGCGACAGGATAATCCTGCTTGACGGCGGACATATAGCCGAGCATGGCACGCATACCGAGCTTATGGAGCGGGGCGGAAAATATGCGGAGCTGTTCGGGCTGCAAAGCAGTTACTACAATGACGAGAAAGTACAAAAGGAGGCAGACCTATGAGGAATGAAAAGATGACCTTCAAGGAAAAAATTGCCGTTGTAAAGCGGACGGTGGATACGGTAAATACCGCCGATCCCGGTACACTCACCAGGCAGCTGGCGGAGTATATCCCCGGAGTTGTAAATTATTATGCGGGGGTCTATCTTGCAAGCCTTGTTATAGACGGCGTTACAGCCGCAAAGCCCGTGCCGTATCTTATCACGGCGGCTCTTATCGTGTGCGGCGTCGAGGTGCTGACGTGGCTTATAAGCCGTGTTATACGCATAAGAAAGAACTGCCATGAGTTTACATTAAAGGAAAATCTTAACAGGCTTTTGTGGAAGAAGACCCTTACTCTCGATTATTCCAATGCTGAAAGCATTGACACGAAAAACAAATTCCAAAGCGCAAGCAACTTTATCGGCAATAACGGCATTACTGCGCAGTCGGATTTTATTTCCTATACGATAGGCGCATTGTTCAACCTTGTTACGGGAATTGCGCTGGCGGCACCCATTATATTTTTAAAGCCCGTGGTTTACGGGGGATTTATCGGATTTGTTCAGTCAGGGTGGGGATTTGCGGCGTTAATGGCGGCTGCGGCGGCGATAACCTATGTAAACTCATTTGTGATAATTCCCGCCTCGTTAAAGGATTACTATAAGTATCAGACAGATGAAAGACTGCATGAACTCCAAAGGGTAGGATCGAATATTTTCAACCGCTGTGTTCACAACTACCGTACCGGAAAGGACGTTCGGATATACCGGGAGCAGGAGCTTATGCTGGATAAGTTCGACGGCGTGCAGAATGAATATGTCAAGGCATGGAAAGAGTCGCTTAAAACAGGCAACAGATATATACTGATAATAGACTGCCTTAACGTCCTGCTGACATTTCTCATATACGGCTTTGCCATAGTCAGGGCGGCAAGCGGAATGATGAGCGCGGGGGA
>JAMOZU010000198.1 GCA_023667745.1 Ruminococcus sp. | reverse complement strand
TACAGCGTATCAGTTCGATGAATTTGTCAGTATGATAAAGTCCCATAAGGAGGAGTTATAATATGCCGCTGCGCAAGGATATAAAAAAAGTTCTCGTAATAGGATCGGGTCCTATTATTATCGGGCAGGCAGCCGAGTTTGACTATGCGGGAACGCAGGCGTGCCGGGCCCTTAAAGCCGAGGGGCTGGAAGTTGTCCTTATAAACTCCAATCCCGCAACCATTATGACCGACAAGGCTATGGCGGACAAGGTTTACATAGAGCCGCTGACCTTGGACGTGTGCAAAAAGATAATCGCCGAGGAAAAGCCCGACAGCGTTCTTTCCACTTTGGGCGGGCAGACAGGGCTTACCCTTTCCATGCAGCTTGCCGAGTGCGGCTTTCTGGAAGAGCATGGGGTAAAACTTTTGGGAGCAGACCCTCTCACCATTCACAAAGCCGAGGACAGGCAGGCTTTTAAAGACACCATGGAGAAGATAGGCGAACCCTGCATTCCCTCAAAAGTAGTGGAGACTGTACAGGACGCTCTGGAATTTGCGAAAGTGATAGACTATCCCGTTATCGTCCGTCCTGCTTTTACTTTGGGCGGCACGGGAGGCGGCATCGCCAACAATGAAGAGAAGCTGGCGGACATTGCCACAAACGGCTTGCGGCTTTCCCCCATTACCCAGATACTGGTGGAAAAGTGCATAAGCGGATGGAAAGAGATAGAGTTCGAGGTAATACGGGACAGCAAGGGCAACGCCATAACGGTCTGCTCCATGGAGAATTTCGACCCTGTGGGAGTTCACACGGGGGATTCCATAGTTATAGCTCCAGCTGTTACCTTAGCCGACAAGGAGTATCAGATGCTCCGAACGGCGGCTATTAATATAGTTTCCGAGCTGAAAGTTGAGGGCGGGTGCAACTGCCAGTTTGCATTAAAGCCCGATTCTTTCGAGTATGCGGTAATTGAGGTAAACCCCAGAGTTTCCCGCTCCTCCGCTCTTGCCTCAAAGGCGACCGGCTACCCCATAGCGAAAGTCGCTACACGCATCGCCATAGGCTACACCCTTGACGAGATAATAAACGCTGTTACCGGGAACACATACGCTTGCTTTGAACCTGCCATTGACTATGTGGTGGTAAAGTTCCCCAAGTGGCCTTTCGATAAGTTCGTTTACGCCAAGAGGACGCTGGGCACGCAGATGATGGCAACAGGGGAAGTTATGTCCATAGGCACGTCCTTCGAGCATGCCATGATGAAAGCCGTCCGCTCCATTGAACTGGGGCTTGACAGCTTTAATATGAAAAAGCTGCAAAAACTTTCCGACGAGGAGATACGCAGCCGCCTGCACAACGTGGACGACGAGCGCTGCTTTACGCTGTTTGAGGCGATAAAGAGGGGAGTTTCCCTTGACGCGATCCACGAGATAACCATGATAGACAAGTGGTTTCTTGCAAAGCTACGAAACCTTGTTGACCTTGAAAAGCTGCTTGCCGAAGGGGAGCTGACGGAGGAAAAATACGATATTGCCAAACGTTACGGCTATCTTGACAGCACCATTGAAAATATCAGCGGGCAAAAATGCCCCAAACACAGAAAAGCCGTATTTAAAATGGTTGACACCTGTGCGGGCGAGTTCAAGGCGGAGACCCCCTATTTCTACTCCACCTTTGACGAGGAAAACGAGGCAAAGCAGTTTATCGAGAGGACAGACAAGGGAAAGAAGCGGATAATAGTTTTCGGTTCGGGGCCTATCAGGATAGGGCAGGGGATAGAGTTTGACTACTGCTCGGTTCACTGCGTGTGGGCATTAAAGGAAATGGGCTGCGATGCTGTTATCTGCAACAATAACCCCGAAACCGTCTCCACCGACTTTGACACGGGAGACAGGCTCTACTTCGACCCTCTTACCATAGAAGATGTGGAAGCCATTATCGAAACCGAACAGCCCTACGGCGTTGTGGTGCAGTTCGGCGGTCAGACCGCCATAAAGCTGACAAAGCATCTGGCGGCTCTGGGCGTGAACATTCTCGGAACGTCCGCAGACAGCATAGACGCCGCCGAGGACAGGGAGCGTTTCGATGAGCTGCTGAATAAATGCGGCATTCCCCGCCCGGCAGGTCACACGGTGATGAACACCGAGGAGGCTCTTTCCGCCGCACGGAACTTAGGCTATCCCGTTCTTATGCGCCCCTCTTATGTACTGGGGGGGCAGAATATGATAATCGCCCACTCCGACAAGGACATTGAGGAATACATGGAGATAATCACAGGGGGAGGACTGCTTGAAAATCCCGTGCTTATCGACAAATATATGATGGGCAAGGAAGTGGAGGTAGACGCTATCTGCGACGGTGAGGATTTCCTTATCCCCGGTATTATGGAGCATATCGAGCGGGCGGGAGTTCATTCGGGTGACTCTATCTCCGTATATCCCGCACTCACTCTTACAAAGAAAATAAGGGAGACTATCATAGATTACACCGGCAAACTTGCTATGGAGCTTAAAGTAAAGGGACTTGTTAATATACAGTATGTGGTCTACAACAACGAGGTCTATGTAATTGAGGTAAACCCCCGCTCTTCAAGAACAGTTCCCTATATTTCCAAGGTCACAGGCGTTCCCATGGTGGATATTGCCACTAAGATAATGATGGGTCACAGCCTGAAAGAACAGGGCTACAGCGGCGGACTTTACAAGGAAGCGGACTATGTTGCCGTAAAAGTCCCGGTGTTCAGCTTTGAAAAGCTCCATGACGTTGACACGGCGTTAGGGCCGGAAATGAAGTCCACGGGGGAAACTCTCGGCATTGCCAAAACCTTTGAGGACGCTCTTTTCAAAGGGCTTGTGGCGGCAGGGTACAATATGAAGCGGGACGGCGGCGTTCTCATAACCGTCCGCGACACCGACAAGCAGGAGATCCTTTATGTGGCGGAAAAATTCGAGCGGCTGGGCTTTGACCTTTACGCCACCTGCGGCACAGCTTCCACCCTTAACAGGAATATGATAGCCGCCAACACCGTCCGCAAAGCATCGGAGGAAAAGCCCAATGTTATGACCCTGCTGGACAGCGGCAAGATAAACTATGTTATCTCCACTTCCGCCAAAGGCAGGATTCCCGCCTACGACAGCGTGAAGATACGCCGCAAGACGGTGGAGCGTTCCATCTGCTGCCTTACCGCTATTGACACCGCCAACGCCGTTGCGGATATTCTGGCAATGGGCAAGGATATTGACGAAATGGAAATGATAGATATTACCAAAATATAGAGGATTGCCGATTTCGGTGTTTCCCCGCCGAAGGCGGGGAAACACCTCACCTTAAATTCTTGCTTCTTGTGTTAAATACTGTTTATATTGTATGGACTTTTACAGAGAGCGGTTTTCCCCCGCCAAAGGCGGGGGAAAACCTTAAATCGACAGTCACCTTCCGCCTTCGGCGGGGAAAATACCAACGTTTTAAAGGGGGCGGTTTTCATGGGCGACAATATGATCGAGGACAAGATTCGGGAAAAGGTATGCGAGGAAAACCGGCGGCGTATGCGGACGGTGAAAAACAACTTCACCGTCACACGCATATATAACGTCTACCTGGGCTTCCCCCTTGCCCTTATCAGCCTGCTGCTGCTTGTGGGGTGGATAATGACGACGGGGACGGGCATAAGAAAATCCCTTGTTATGCTGGAGGAGACCCCCGAACCGGTTTATTTCCCTTGGTTTGCGGTCACTGCCTTTTTAGTCCCCTTTATTGCGGTGTTAAGTTTTCTGGCGGACAGCAAGCCGAAGCGTGTTTTCAGTCTGGCGGCGTTTCTTTTGCACCTGTGTATACTGGCGTTTGCGGCGGCAAATCTGATATTTAAGCTTGAGCCGATGCAGCTGTCCCATATGATATTTCTGGCGGTGTACGGATTTTTGGGAATGTGGAGCGAGGATTTTGCTTTGCGGTCATACAAGGAGCTGGAGTATCTGGTGACCCAAGAGGGATTTCCCGATTTTAACTTCAATCTGGAGCAGGGGAGATATTCACGGTATGTGAAATATCGGAATGAGTGGCTCAAAAGGCAGAAAAAACAGGATAACCGTGTCCTTTCGCCTAAAGAACGCCCCACGGAGAAGGCTGTTACGACAAAGGCGGAGAGCGAAAACGAAATGGAGGGTATCTCCGTCAGCGAGGCGGATAAGTCCGGGTGGTTCGAGGAAATGGAAAACGTCCCCAATGTCCCCCGTGAGCCTGTGTTCGACCCCGTACCCAAAGCGGAAAGCCCCGACGGCGAGCCGCCCGGAGATATGAACGAGATAGTCACCGAGGGCGGCGGAATAGTTCCCGATGAGTTAATTGATGACCCAAGAAGAAGACCGCTGTAGGGAATGACGGTTTAAGACTTTTTAAGACATTTCCCCCGCAGAACAAAGCCATTTGTAAAGCGGCAGGAATGCGGAAGATATATAGGAGAAAATTGTATGGATCATAAAATACGGGACAACATTCTTAACGCCGATGATTTCCTGCGGCTTTTTTCCGCCGCAGGGTGGGGAGAACTGCCCCGTGATATGGCGCAGACAGCGATAGATAACAGTTATGCGGTTTTTTCCGTTGTTCGGGGAAATGAAACCATAGCCATGGCAAGGCTTTTGGGGGATGGGGCAATGGCGTTTTTCCTCAAAGATTTAACGGTTGCTCCGGAATATCGGGGACAGGGCATAGGCAGGGCTTTGATGACCCATATAGAGGAATATATAGCGGCACGCTTGCAGACAGGTTGGAACGGCTATTTTCAGCTTGTCAGCGCAAAGGGCAAAGAGGGATTTTATTCAAAGCTGGGCTATATTTCCCACCCCAACGAAAACAGCGGGGCGGCAATGAGCAAGTGGATTGAGGCAAGCAGCCTGCAGCTAAGGAAGTGCTGAATAAATGGCATTTCAATAAAGCACAAGTGTTGTAAATCCCTGTGTTGGGAGGTGTTTTCCCCGCCGCAGACGGGAAAAACACCTTAAATCAGCATTTCCCTAAAATAAAGGAGAATTTCTATGAAATATTATCAAGGGCTT
>JAMOZU010000197.1 GCA_023667745.1 Ruminococcus sp. | reverse complement strand
TTGTTTATATTTATTACCGTGATAGCACCCATGTGTCCTTGAAACCTCCTCCCTGTGACGAATTTACAACAAAGGAATCGGGCGTGCGGGAAAATCTCGTAAGTCCGCTTGCCCATACCCTTGTGCGTTCACCTGTCAGTACAAATGCCCGCAGGTCGGCTTTGCGCATGACCTCATTGCCGTCCTCACCGATCACGGGCAGATCGATAAAGTCTATAACTTCCTGTGCAATAAAACGCCTGGGCTGTTCTGTTATTATACTCCGCCACTCACCGAGCTGCTCTTTTGTCATATCCCTTCCGAAGACAACGCCGTAGCCTCCCGCCTCGGAAACATCTTTTACAACAAGGTTTTCGAGGTTCCCGAGAACATACTTCCTGTCATCCTCGTAATAGGGCAGATAAGTGGGAGCGTTGCGGAGTATCGCCTCTTCACCGAGATAATACTTTATCATTTTCGGAACGAAATAATATATCCCCTTGTCGTCTGCCGCACCGTTGCCGGGAGCGTTTATTATTGCGGTATTTCCCGCCCTGTAAGCGTCTGCGATGTGGGGGACGCCGATAAGCGATTCGGGCAGGAAGGCAAGCGGATCGAGATATTCATCGGAGATTCGCCTGTATACAGCTCCCACCCGTGTTTTTCCGCCTTGGTAGTCTCTCATATAGAGAATGCCGTTTTCAACGAACAGGTCGGTGTTCATAACAAGCACAGCCCCTGTTTTTTCCGCAAGATAGGAATGCTCGAAATACGCCGCATTGTACCGGCCGGGGGTGAGGATAACGTTTATCCCGCCGCAGTTTACGTATTCCATGGTCTCCCGCAGCATTGCCGCATAGTTACGGTTATCCGCAACGTCGTTGGTGCGGAACACACCGGGACTTGTCATTCTGCAAAGCTCCCTTGCTATAAGGGGATAGGAAGCCCCGGAGGGTATGCGCAGATTGTCCTCGAGAATATACCACGTCCCGTCCTTTGCCTGAACAAGGTCTATCCCGGAAATGTGGCTGTATATCCCCTTGGGGGGAATAATCCCCTCGCACTGCTGCAAAAAGCCTTTGGATATATATACGAACTCCTCGGGTATAACGCCCTCTTTAAGAATTTTCTTGTCCGAATAAATGTCCTTTAAAAAAAGGTTGAGAGCGTTCACACGCTGTTCAAGTCCCTTTTCTATTTCCGCAAAATCCTCTGCGGAGATAACTCGGGGTATTGCGTCAAAGGGGAAAAGCTGCTCTTTGAAACTGCCGTTTTTATACAGTCCGAATTTTACGCCGTACCGGGCAAGCAGCTCGTTTATTTCTCCTGCGTTTGCAACGGGCGTTCTCATATGATTCATCTCGCTTTATAAAAATAAAACGCCGGGAAACATCTTCCCGGCGTCATTGCCTTACAATATAATAATAACATTTTACCCCGTCAAAGTCAATAAGCAAAATGACGGAATTTCATTGCAATATTTCATTTTTATAGTTAATTCTGCATAAATCGGCTGTTTTTTATAAATAAAATGCAGGATTATTCCTTGATAAATTCATATTGAGGGAGGGATTTGTATAATATCGGCTACTTGCTTTCCGAAAAGAGATATATACAATATCATACCGATTCACGGCTTGAATGCGTAAAATAATCCGGCAGCCGTTCTTATACTAATCCCCATAATTCAATGAGGGATTGGTATAATGGCTGCCGGAGCCGTCTCATGCCGTCCGGTATCAGTATTGTTTGAGTACGTTCACCGCACCTATAACTATCTCCGACGCTTTTTCCAAATTGCGGCAGGTCTGCTCGGTGTCTATGCTGGACTTTGCCATTTCCATTGCCTGCGCCACGGTCTCCCTGCCCGCCTCTACCTGGTTGCGGTACATATCGTCCAATTGCGCCTGTGCAAACTCCACAAAGTTATTGTAGCAGTCCTTTAAGTCCTTTATTGCGCTGTTGCGTATGTCGTCGTAATTTTCCAGAGCCGAGTCGATAATTTCCGACTGCTGCTTTTTCTTTAAGATATTCCCGAAGAAAGGCATGGTCGCCGCAGGGAATCCCATTTCCCTGTCCGTCCCTTGACTGGCGGCTTCCTTTATCTTGTCTGCCACAAAGGTGTTCACGTTCACCGACTCGCTGCATGAGATCCTAACTCCCGCAAGGTTGGCTATCCCCAGTTTCCTCGAAAGCTCCGCACCCATGTCGTTGATAAGCTCGTTGAGCCGCTGCTGATGTATCTCAAGGCATTTCCTGTAAGCCTCCCCCACCTTATCCATAAGATAAGAGTAGAAGTGCCTTTCCACGTCCTCATCGTTGGCTGTGGTGCGGCAGGCAAGAATGTCCTCACGGAGCTTGGTGAAAAATTCGTACATCCAGTGCTCCGCCTCCTGCTGCATTTCGGTTATGGAGAGGATTATTTTCGGCTTCTTGCCGTCAAGAGCGGCGGCAAGGGTGGTGCATTCCCGCTCGAAGTCTTCGGAAAGTTTATCCAGTTTCTGCCTGTCCATTTTCATCATGTCGCTTATCATATTGAGCCTTGTAAGGGTGTCGGTGAGCATAAGCCGCAGCATGGAGAAAACTCTGTGGGTGCGGATAGTGTCTTTTTGAACGATTATTTCCCTTGACAAAGCAAGCTCGAATTTTAAGAACTGGTTCTCGTAATAATCCTGAAAGCCCTTTATGTCCGGGCGGTTAAGCCCTATCTTGCGGCGGTATTCGTCAATGCCGCTTATGCCGTAGACCTCCGCTCCGGGTATTATCTGGGAACATTTCTCCTTTATCCGCCCCACCACTCTCTCAATATCTTCCATTGAGTTCATGGCGTCTATCATATTCACCAGCACAAACACCTTGCTGAAATTCTGGGGGACAATATTCCCCGCTATGAAATACTGCTCGCTTTCGGAAAAAGGCGACAGCGCAGACGCCACATATATAACTGCGTCCGCCTTGATAAGAAATTCCTTTACCTGATTGTCAAGGTCGTCAAGGTCGGAAAGCCCCGGAGTGTCGACTATCTGTATCTCCTTTAATATGGGAGCGTCGCTGCGGACATCTATATACTCCAGCTCTCCCGGAAAAAAGTCCAGCAGACCGTAAAGACGTTCACGGCTGAGATCGTCCTGAGTAAGGGTGACCCGCTTGCCGTTTTTGAGAACAGCTTCCACCGAGGGCGTTTCCCCATAGGAAATGCAGTTTACCGTGAAAGTTTCCGGAGCAACGTTGACCGGAGCTATGGAACGCCCCAGAATGGCGTTGATTATAGTGCTTTTCCCACGCTTGAAATCGCCTATCACCATAAGGCAGAAAGGCTCGTTCATCTTCTTGCCGATTATCCCGTCCCACTTTGACATTCTCTCCACTACCTCGTCCCCCAAGGTAGCCGAAAGCTCCGGGTCGGTTATAAGTCTTGTCAGCTCTCCTCGGACAAAGGCTATGTCCTCGGAGGCGTTGTCGTAATTTTTACTCATTGCTTATTGCCTCCCTTTATACGCCATAGCTTCCGTCCGTGTCTGCTATAATGTCACAGCGGATCTCCAGCGACTGTTTGTTTCCCACGTGTCCCTGGGGTCTCTCCAGATCGGGACGCCATATATACAGTATCTCGCAGCCTATAAACTCCATTCCCGCTATCAGCCGCCGTTCGTCGGAAGAGCATTCCGGGCTTATTTTAAGGTCACGCACGGGGGTAACGTGGAGCGTCTCGTAATGGTTGGTTATCTCCTCTAAGTCAACATCCGGGTTTGGGACTCCCATGGAATCGGGTATGCCCTTTTTGCGCACGCTTGCGAAGACTTTAGCAAACCGTCCCGGGTCGTCAAGGCAGATTATCCCCGCCCTGTCCGCCGTAATGTCCCCTGCTATGAGCCATTTGTTAAGGCTGTAGTTAAGCTCCCTGATGTTGTTTTTGGTGCTTTCGGCAGTGCTTTCGGTAAGGTCGCCTTTGCTTATGCCGGGGTAGGTGAAAGCATAGTTGAAGGCGCAGTGGCGGTTTTGCAGCCTGCCGCATTCGCAGCCTATGAGAAAATACAGCTCCTCGTCCGTAAACTCCTCCGCCACGTCCGCCGTCATAACGATACAGGGTTCAATGCCGTCTCCCAAAAGGGAGCTTATTTCCGGGGTCTCTCCCGCTTTTCTTACCAGTACCACGGGAATGCTTATCTGAAGCCTTTCGCTGCACTTTTTCGCCGCCTCGTATGCCTTAGCGTATTTCATAGACGATGCACTGTCGCTGGACTGGAAAAATCTCTTGAATTTATTGGGAATGTCATTTCCGTTAATGGTCTTGTAGAGCCTTGCCCAGCCGGGAAAGCCGCTTATCTTCTGCCTCATGGCAAAGTCTGCGTCAAAGGCGTAATCGAGAACACCCCCAACCACGTGATCCTGAAAAGAACGGGTCCTTGCTACAAGATAATCGGAAAATGAAGTATTTATATCCATAAGCGGATTATATGTATTTATCAAAATGTAACCACCTTTGAGCTACAAGAGGCAAGAGCTTAAGAAGCAAGAAGCAAGAAATTTACCTATGCAGCGTTGTATTTTTAAACTTGTATATTATGCAGCTTGTTCCCCGCCTGCGGCAGAGAATAAGCTCGAATCCGGCGGATTAAGCCGATTTTTTCTCTTCCTCTTCATCATCGTCATCGGAGAGAATTTCGGTGAGAGCTTTATGGAGATTGTATGTTCCCGCAAGCATTTCGCCCACGTTTTCGGCAATGGTCTGCAGACGTATCTTTTCATTGTCTGACATGGTTTTCTGCTGTGCCTTTTTCTCGTTAAGGTCATCAAGAGTTTTCTGGGTGTCTTTGAGGATTATTTCCGTTTCCTCCTCTATCTGGGTCTTAAGCCCGGAGAAGGAGTTGAACACCTGCTGACGAACCGACTCGGTAAAGTCGGAGTTTATCTTCATTTCATGGAACTGCTTTTTAACGTTGGCTTTCATACCGTTCTTGTATTTGTCTATGCGCTCCTGAACAAGGAACTTGTCAACGGCGAATTTTCCCGTAAACGTCCCCGCAAAGCCCGCCAACGCCATCATACACAAAGCCGCCGGGGACAAAAGCACTCCTCCCGCCACAGTCGACACC
>JAMOZU010000196.1 GCA_023667745.1 Ruminococcus sp. | reverse complement strand
AGGCGTACTCTTTTACATTATAGCGTTGGGGATCAGCAGCCTTGAACAGGTTTCAGAGGTTATAAAGAAGGGCATGAAAGCCGACCTTGTAAGCCGCCTTGCCTATGAGGACGGTCTTACGGGCATAGGGAACAGGACGGCTTACCGTGAGCGGATAGACTCCATTGCTGCCGAATCGGACAGTCACACGGTCTTCCTGTTTGATATAAACAATCTCAAATATGTAAACGACAATATAGGTCACGCCGCAGGAGACAAGCTGATAATATCCGCCTCCGAGGTCATTACAAAGGTGTTTTCGGGCAAGGGCAAATGCTATCGCATAGGCGGCGATGAGTTCGTATGCGTATGCGACGCTGAGTATGACATTGAGGAGACGGATAAAATCTTCACCGAGGAGATTGAGCGGTACAACAGGGAGGAAAACACGGGCTTTCCCCTTGTTATCGCATACGGCGCATATGTCTGCCGGGGCAGCGAGGATATTCACGGCGCAATTGAGACAGCTGACAAGAGAATGTATGAGTGCAAAACATCTCTCAAAGAGAAATATCCTCTTGATATGATAATCAGGCAGTACAATGAATCCGAAAAGGGCAGGGAGTAATGATTTACGGCCTTTTCTCCGCTCCGATGCAGGCGGGGAAAAGACCGCTCTGCAGAACCGCTTGCTTTATTTGCAAATATTTTTATGAGGTGAATATTATGAAATACGTTATCAAATCGGAAAAATTCATGGCGGCTGTTGACAGCTTCGGAGCGGAGCTTTGCTCGGTAAAGGACGCAAACGGCTGCGAGTATATCTGGACGGCGGAGGACGTGTGGAAACGTCATGCTCCGCTGCTTTTCCCCTTTGTGTGCAACACAAAATCGAAAAAGTATACGGTGAACGGACGTGAATACGCCCTCTCCAACCATGGCTTTGCCAGAGACAGCGAATTTGAGCTTGCGGACTCCGGGGACGGCTATGTTATCCTGAAACTTGTCTCATCTCCGGAAACAAAGGCAAAATATCCCTTTGACTTTGAGCTTTTGGCAGGCTATAAAATTTCCGGCAACAAGCTGGCTGTTACCCTTACTGTTAAAAATACCGGGAATGAGGAAATGCCCTTTTTCATAGGCGGTCATCCGGGTTTTCTGTGTCCCTTTGAAAGCGATACCGAGGGGACGTTGGAGGACTACGACGTGGTTTACGAAAAGCCCGAAACCATTATTCAGGAGCTTGACAGTGGGGACAACACAGTTCTCGAAAACGGCACTGCCGTCTCTCTCACAAGGAAGCTTTTCAAAAACGATGTATTTTTAAAGGACAAGCCCGCCTCCTCATGGGTTGCCTTGGTGAACCGCAAAAACGGACGGCGGATAAAAGTTTCCTATGATAATTCCGGCTGCATAGCCGTCTGGTCGCCCTATGACGACAGAGCCAACTTTGTCTGCTTAGAGCCTTGGGCGGCAGCTCCCGTTTACTGCTGCGACACCGAAGAACTTACCCAAATGCCCCATGCCAGAAGGATAGCGGCAGGGGAGAGCTATGAGTTTGGGTTTGAGATAGAGATAGATTAAGAAAGCGTTGATTCAATCTTTCTCCCGCCGTATGCGGGGAAAAGCCGCTTACCCATAAAGATTGTAACGCAAACAAATTAAAAAAAGTTAAACGGAAGTTCCCGAAAAAAATTGCTCCGATTAGCGTCGGAGCAATACCCTATAAAGGGTCAGATAAAACAAGGAAGAAAACGAGACGTTCTGCTGTCTGCATCAGCAAAACAGGATATATCAAAATTCCGTTATGGAATCTGATGTCATATTATGTCAATTTATACATCGGGCAGACCGAACTCAAAGCCCGCCGCCCTGATATTGTCGATAGCTTGGGGAAGTATGGCGCAGTTTGTCTCGGAAACGCTGTGGAGAAGATATACAGCTCCCTTATGAGCGGCGTCCGTTACACGGGTCAGGCTCTCGGCTTTGTCCGGCTGGCTGTTTACGTCCCAGTCACAGTAGGCAAAGCTCCAGAGAAGCGTGGTATACCCGCAGTCCTTCACCGCCGACAACGCCTGTTCGGAATATTCGCCGCAGGGCGGGCGGAAGTATTTCATCTCATAACCGTAAGTTTCCCTGACGAACTCGTGAAGGCTCATTATTTCCTCACGCATATCCTCCTCGGAAAGCTTGGGCAGAGATGCATGGCGCATACCGTGGTTGCCTATGATATGCCCCTCGTCTATCATTCTGCGGATAAGGTCGGGGCATTTTTTTGCGTAATCTCCCGTGAGGAAAAATACGGCTTTAACGTTCTTTTCCTTTAACGTGTCGAGTATTTTTTCAGTGTAGCCGTTCTCATAGCCTTGGTCAAAGGTAAGGACAATTTCAGGACTGTCGGTTATCGCATAGGCGTTAAGCCCGGAAAACCCGCCGTTAAAATCCAGCGCACCCAAGGGGCGGTTGTCCTCATCGACCTGCCTGCCCTGACCGTAGCCGTGAAGGGTGTTGTCAAGGGCGTATGCCTTGCCGCCGAATGTGTCAGCCCAGAAAAGACCCAAGGCAATGAGAGCCGCCGCAAAAAGCCTTGCGGCAGGGGGTAAATTTCTTGTCACATTTTAGCCTCCCTTGCAAAATAATATCTATATAAACGCAGTTTACTGCGGCTTAGATTATTATCCGCAAGGGGACGTTCATTGATACATTGCCCCTATAAGTATATTATAGCACATTTTCAGAAAAATACCACTACAAAACGGTTACAATTCGGTATAAATTTTTCGGCGTTTTGTAACCTGTTAAATTTTTCCGGAGAATCACGGGATTGCCGCTTTGTTTTAAGGCTTTTTCTCCCGCCTGCGGCGGGAGAAAAACCGGGGGTCACGCTCCCAGGTAGTTCTTCACAAGGGTACGCAGCAACTCGTCCCGGTCGATGTGGCGGACAAGGCTGCGGGCGTTGTTGTATGTAGTTATATAGGTAGGGTCTTCGGAAAGGATATAGCCCACTATCTGGTTAATGGGATTATAGCCCTTTTCCCGCAGAGCATCGTAAATAAGGGTAAGATTTTTCTTAAGCTCCGCTTCTCTGTCTTCATAGACGGAAAATGTCATGGTTTGTTCGTTGTTCATAATCAGCACCCCTTTCAGGCGGAATTTTCATTTGCGTAAATTTCTCATTATCTTTATTATAACCTATTTTTTTTGAAATTACAAGTGTTTTTATAAAAATTTCACAAAAATATTTAAGGAAATTTGTTTTTTTGACGGATAAATTTGGCAATTTCAAGCCGGCTTGCCGAATTTTCTCGAATTATAGGGATTTTTTCGGGCGGTGCATAATGCGGCTTTGCAATAATGTTATATTTTATGAAAAGTCTCCCGGTATTATGCGGGGAGGAAAAGCCCTCCGGCATTTACAGCGGGAAAATCAACCAAAAAGGTAGTTTTTATAAAAGAGTTTTTTGGTTGATTTTCTTGTTGTTCACAATTTAAGCCAAAGAGCGATACATACTGTTAATTTAAATTTTACCGCCGATGTATTGCTAATTTTTCAAAAGTGTAGTATAATAAAATATATATGTAAAGCGAAAGGAGAGAGCGGCTGTGAACGGGAGAACGGAAAGATTTTTCGAGGAAATGAAAAGCAGAAAGACAGCGTTTATCGGGGTGGGAGTAAGCCATACGGAGCTTATAAAAATGTTTTTGAAAAAGGGGATAGACGTAACGGTATGCGACAAAAAAAGTCAAGATGAAATGAAAGAGTATGAGGAGCTGAAAAATGCGGGGGCGAAATTTGACTTGGGGGAAAAATATCCGGAGAAAATTTCAAGGGGAGAGTATGACGTTATCTTCAGAACGCCGGGAATGTATTTTAACAGCGAGACTCTCACAGCCGCAAGGAACGCCGGAGCGGCGGTAACGTCGGAAATGGAGGTGTTTTTCGACCTTTGCCCCTGCCCCATATACGCTTTGACAGGCTCTGATGGCAAGACCACCACCACCACCATAGTCGCCGAAATGCTCACAGCTGCGGGCAAGAAAGTCCATAAGGGCGGGAATATAGGCAGGGCATTGCTGCCCATAATCGAGGAGATAAGGGAGGAGGACATCGCTGTCGTTGAGCTGTCCAGCTTTCAGCTTATTTCCATGAGGCAGTCCCCGAAATATGCCGCCATTACCAATATCACCCCCAATCATCTGAACGTCCATAAGGATATGCAGGAGTATATCGACGCAAAGGCTAATATTTTACTGCATCAGAACGGCTTTTCAAGGGCGGTGTTAAGCCTTGACAGCGAAGAGGTAAGAAAGCTGTCCTCCTTGGTGAGAGGGGAGCTGCGGTGGTTCAGCAGGAGAGAAAAGCCCGATAACGGAGCTTTCCTGAACGCTGACGGAATGCTTTGCTATAACGATCACGGGAATGTTACGGAAATATTTCATATGAACGAAATAAAAATACCGGGTATCCACAACGTTGAAAACTACCTGACAGCGGCGGCGGTCTTGTGGGGGAACGTACCAAAGGAAATTATGAGAAAGGTCGCAAGGGAGTTCGGGGGAGTGGAACACAGGATAGAGCTTGTGAGGGAGCTAAACGGCGTGAAATACTACAATAACTCCATAGCATCCAGCCCCACAAGAGTAATAGCCTGTCTTAACACATTCCCCAAAAAGCAGATAACGATAATGGGCGGCTCGGACAAGGGCATTTCCTTTGAACCTATGGCGGAGCTTGTGTGCGAGAAGGTGAAAACGCTTATCCTTATGGGGGAGACAAGGGAAAAGATAAAGGCGGCAGTAATGAATGCGAAGGGCTTTGAGAGCAGCGGACTTGAAATAATAACCGTTGCGGATATGGGGGAAGCTGTAAAGACCGCTTACGAAAAAGCGGGATCGGGGGATATAGTAACGCTGTCGCCTGCGTGCGCCAGCTTTGATATGTACAGAATGTTCGAGGATAGGGGAAGGCATTTTAAGGAACTCGTGAATGAATTGAAGTAAGGCGAACAAGACCAAGTAAAGCATTACAAGAGCAGATGCGCACGATAGGGGGTCTGGGGGAGCTTGTCTCCCCCAGCGGGGTCAAGGGGCGGAGCCCTTG
>JAMOZU010000195.1 GCA_023667745.1 Ruminococcus sp. | reverse complement strand
ATAGACTCCTTCGCTCGATTTGACCCGGAAAGTCAGCGGCGGACGGATATTATAGAAAGCCTTGTTATCCCCCCGGCCTCGGAAGTGCTGTTCGACAGCCCGGAGGAGTTTGCGGCAAGGGCAAGAAAGCTGTCTTCCTCCGTGAGGGGCAAGCGGACGGAGATGATAAGGGCGAATCTGGAGCGGGATATTGAAAATGCCCTCGGCGGCGTGTCCCTTGAAAATTCCCATAAGTATCTCCCGCTGGCATACGAAAATCCCGCCCTTGTTTTCGACTATCTTCAAAAGGGCAGCTGCGTAATGTTCAGCGAGTATCACAGCTGCACCGAGCGGGCAAGGGGAGTTATGACACAGCACTTGGAAGACGTGAAGATACTGTTGGAGCAGGGGGAGCTTTGCAAGGGGCTTGACGGGTATCTGGAGGATTTCGGGAAAATTACCGAAGAGGCGTTGAAATTCCCCTGTCTCTTAGCGGATTCATTTTTGCGGCAGACAGATTTGCCGCTGAAAAAATCATGGTCGGTAACGGCGTATCAGACAGCTCCCTGGGGCGGGGAAATTCGTCAGCTGGCGGAAGATTTGCAAAGCCTTGTAACAAGGAATTATTCGGTTGTGGTACTGGCGGGGTCGGAAAAAACTCTGCCCATAATCGCCAACGACTTGCGGGAAGAGGGCATCCCCTGCTCGGTAATGGGGGAAGATTCGGTTCTCACAAGGGGGCATGTCCTTATAACAACAGGCTGCCTTTCATCGGGGTACGATTATCCGGATATAAAGACCGCCCTTATTACGCAGGCAAGGGCAATGTCCTCAAAAAGGCGGCTTCACAAAAAGAAAAAAGGGGAAGAGATAAAGTCTTTGGCGGATATTACCCCGGGCGATCTGGTAGTTCACGCCTGCCACGGCATAGGCAAGTTCGAGGGAATACGCAAACTGGAATTAGAGGGGGTAACAAAGGATTATATCACGATAAAATATGCGGGGACAGACATGCTGTATGTCCCTGTGACCCAGATGGACCTAATTTCCCGATATATCGGTCCTCGTGACGAGGGAGGAGTAAAGCTCAACAAGCTCTCCTCGGGGGAATGGCAGAAACAAAAGGGGAAAGTCAAAAAAGCCGTCAAAGATATGGCAGACGAGCTTATTGCGCTGTACGCCAAAAGAAGCCGCACAAAAGGGTTCGCATTTTCTCCGGACAACGACTGGCAAAGCGACTTTGAGGCAAGGTTCGAGTATTCGGAGACGGACGATCAGCTTAGATGTACGGAGGAGATAAAGCAGGATATGATGAAACCCGTCCCCATGGATAGGCTGCTTTGCGGAGATGTGGGGTTCGGGAAAACGGAGGTGGCGTTCAGGGCGGCGTTCAAGGCCATGCTTGACGGAAAGCAGTGCGCAGTGCTTGTCCCCACAACTGTATTGGCGTTTCAGCATTATCAGAGCGCAGTTAAAAGGTTTGAGCATTTCCCCTTTACAATAGAGCTGCTGTCAAGATTCCGCTCCAAAAAGGAACAGGAAGAGGTGCTGAAAAAGCTGGCTGTAGGAAGTATCGATATGGTCATAGGCACTCACAGGCTTGTTCAGAAAGACGTTAAGTTCAAAGACCTGGGGCTTGCAATAGTGGACGAGGAACAGCGGTTCGGGGTTGCTCACAAGGAGCGGTTCAAGGAAGCGTTTGCGGGGATAGACGTGCTTACCCTGTCCGCTACGCCTATTCCGAGAACCCTTAACATGGCAATGAGCGGCATTCGGGATATGAGCGTTATAGAAGAGCCGCCTGTCGACCGTTACCCGGTGCAGACTTATGTTATCGAGCATAATATGGATACGATAATAACGGCTATGTCAAAGGAACTGCGGAGAGGGGGGCAGGTGTATTACATTCACAATCGGGTGGAGACCATAGACGGCTGTGCGGCAAGGATAGCAGAACTCCTGCCCGATGCAAGGATAGCGGTAGCTCACGGTCAGCTGACGGAAGAGCGGCTTTCGGATATATGGACGGGGCTTGTGGAGCATGAGACGGATATACTTGTATGCACCACCATAATTGAAACGGGAGTGGACGTTCCCAATGTGAACACACTTATAATAGAGGACGCAGACAGGCTGGGGCTGTCGCAATTGTATCAGCTTCGGGGAAGAGTGGGACGGTCAAACAGGAGAGCCTTCGCATATTTTACGTTCAGGCGGGGAAAAGTCCTGACGGAAATTGCCGCCAAAAGGCTTGACGCAATAAGGGAGTTTACCTCCTTCGGCAGCGGGTTCAGAGTGGCAATGAGAGATCTTGAAATAAGGGGAGCGGGGTCGATATTGGGGGGGCGGCAGCACGGGCATATGGAAGCTGTGGGATATGATATGTACTTGCGGCTGTTGAATGAAGCGATTGCCGAGGAAACAGGTCAGCCCGTCCCTCCCGCTCCCGAAGACTGTCTGATAGACTTGCAGATAGAAGCCCATATTCCGGATAACTACATCGAGAGCCTCTCCGGGCGGCTGGACGCATACAGGAAGATAGCCTCCGTAACAAGCAAGGAAGAGGGGTCGGATTTACTGGACGAATTTATCGACCGCTACGGCGACCCGCCCCGCTCCATAGAGGGGCTTATAACGGTGGCACTGACGAGAAACCTTGCGGCGAAGTCGGGTATAAAGGAGATAACCCAAAGAAACGGTTCGCTGATAATGTATGTGAAGACTGCATCACTGGAGCAGGTGCAAGGGCTTGTCAGCCGGTTCAAAGGAAGGGTGACAGCGGACGGAGCGGGAGAAAAGCCCTATATTTCCATAGGGCTGAAAGCGAAGGATAATGTGCAGGATGTGATGAGAGAGGCGGTAGAGGTGTTCGCTGTCAGCAGATAGTTATACAAATCCCATAATTCAATGAGGGATCTGTATAACGCTTCACACCGACAAACCCGCAATTTATGTCGGCTTGACATTCATCGGAAAATATGGTATAATCGGAACAGTTAAAGACACATGACAAATTTTGGAGGTTTAATTTATGTCAAAAAATGTTTTTCTTTTTTCCGGACAGGGCAGCCAGTACCCGGGAATGGGCGTGGAATTTGCAAAGCGCGATAAATATAGAGCAATCTTTGACGAGGCGAGCGAGATACTAGGCTTTGACCTGCTTGACAAATGCGCAAACGCCCCTGCGGAGGAATTGGCGAAAACCGTCATCTCCCAGCCTGCAATTATGGCAGTTTCCCTTTGCGCCGCCGAGGCACTGAGGGATAAGGGAATAACCGCCGAAGGGGCGGCAGGGCATTCTTTGGGGGAATATGCAGCGATGGTCTACTGCGGCATTGTTTCCCGTGAGGACGGGTTCAGGCTCATAAAAGCAAGGAGCGAGACTATGCAGAAAGCGGCGGACTCGGCAAAAGGGGCTATGTACGCCATTATCGGCAAGCCTGCGGCGGAGATAGAGCAAGTTTGCAGTGAGACAGAGGGCTATGTGGCGGCGGTCAACTACAACTCTTCCGTGCAGACAGTCATTGCGGGGGAAGAAGCGGCGGCGGCAAGGGCGGCGGAGACGCTTACAGCGGCGGGAGCAAGAGCAGTGCGCCTGGGGGTCTCCTCGGCGTTCCATTCAAAGCTCATGCAGCCTGCGGCGGAGGAATTTCTGCCCACAGCAAAACAGTTCACCTACAGCGAGCCGAAAATAACCATGATGAGCAACATCAGCGGCGGCGTTCTTGAAAGCGTTGACGGACTGGCGGAGCGGCTGGCAAAGCACATAGTCTCCCCGGTGCGGTTCACGGACGAGCTGGCAGCATTGGACGGCATGGGATTCGACAGATATATCGAGTGCGGTCCGGGCAAAGTGCTGACGGGGCTTGTGAAAAAGACCCTCAAAGGAGCAAATGCAGTGAATGTGCAGGATATGGAGAGTCTGGAAAAGGTAAATTAGCGGCAAGAGGCAAGAGGTTTTGAACGAAGTTCACACGGGACTTTTTTCTTGTTGATGAATGATGTTATACTAATCCCCGTTAGAATTATGGAGATGAAGCCGCTGTAAAAAACTTAGCCTTATGGTTTTTGACAGCGGCTTAAGTCCCATAATTCAATGAGGGATTTGTATTATTCCCAGTTCGGCAGGGCTTGGGACTGCGCCGGGAATTTTTTATAAATAGACTTAACCTCCGGCTTTTTGTTTACGATGTTATCGGGGGACATTGAAACGGTCGGCATTGCCTTTGAGCAATTCCTCATAGCTTACGCCGAGAATTTTCTTTAACAGAATAATTTCGTCCGGATATAAATGCCGCATACCGACTTCAATTTTGGCAACCGCACTTCGGGTCACATCACAGCCGCACAGCCGGAGCTTTACGGCAAGCCCGTCTTGGGTCATTCCTTTATTTTCACGTATTTTACGCAGATTTGAGCCTATTGCCTTTTCAATTTCTTTGTTCACTTTATATAAATCCGCCTTATATTTTTTTTACTTATATGGGTGCATTATCTGTTGATTTTATTATAATCGTATGATATAATAAAATTGCTCCTATATAGGTGCAAAATAAAAATTTTTGCTATGTCCCGACAAATAGTTGATTTTATCCATTCGCATAAAATTACAACAAGGGGAAAGCCCCTATTGACTTTCCCCTTGAATAACTACTCTGAAAATAGGAATTTGAAAAGTGATACCGTTGCAACACATCAATTCAATTTATTAAATTGTTTCATTAATATATCTGTTGTCCAATTATATTGATCCATTGTTTTATACTTTCTGTACTCACATTCTATTGTCATTGCAAGCATAAGATAAATATCATACCACAAAGCTCTTCTCTGTTGATGTTCGTTTAAGGATTCAATATCATATCCTTTTTGAAATTCAATATTGGGGGCGTATGTTCTGAATCCTACTTCCATCAATGGATCTGCCCACATAACTCTTTCCCAGTCAATAATTCCTGTGACTTTTCCATCATTAACAAAAATATTTCCGTCCCAACAATCCCAATGAACAAAGTTAGGATTTATTACTTCCTCAAAAACTGCTTGGTCGCACTTTAATTTTACAATCAGGTCATCCGGTGATATTTTAATATCTACATCTGCATGCTTTGCATCTTCTAACATGACTTCTATCATTTTATAAA
>JAMOZU010000194.1 GCA_023667745.1 Ruminococcus sp. | reverse complement strand
TCATCAGGACTGTTTTGAAAACGGCTGGGCAATGACGGACGAACAGAGGGAATGTGACTATAAAATGATACGTGAAATGGGCTGTAACGCTGTCAGAATGGCGCATTATCAGCACGACGGCTATGAATATGACCTGTGCGACAGGCTGGGAATTACGGTGTGGACGGAGGTCGGAATCGTCAATAAAATGTCCGCAGATGAAAGCGGAAAACTGACAATTGCCGACGGCTTTAAAGCCAACGCAAAGCAGCAGCTTACAGAACTTATTCGTCAGAATTACAATCACCCGTCGGTAATTGTTTGGGGAATTTCAAACGAGCTTTATCAGATGTCGGAGGAAATTTTTGAGATTTATACGGAGCTTAGTTCCCTTGCGAAATGCGAAGACAAAACAAGGCTCACAACCTTTGCGGACGCGCAGTTTTGGGGACGTTTTCTTGAACTTCCCGTCGACGTTGTTGGGTACAACAGATATTTCGGCTGGTACAAGGACGCAGGTCCTGCGGAGAAATTCGGCGAGTGGCTGGACCTTTATCACAAGGAAAAAGAGAGCCGCCCCATATGCGTTTCGGAGTACGGCGGAGGAGCGGCTATGTCCCAATTCAAGGATAATATCGACTGGCAGACGGACATCGACCCTTGGGGCGAACGGCACTATCAGAATTACCAATCGGCAATGCACGAGAAAATTTGGGCGCAGTTTGCAAAGCGGCAGTATCTTTGGGGGAAATTTATCTGGTGTATGTTTGACTTTGCTTCCGACGGCAGGCGGGAGGGGGACACAAAGGGGCAGAACGACAAGGGACTTGTTACCCGTGAGCGAGTTCGGAAGGATTCTTTTTATTTTTACAGATCGGTCTGGAGCGGCGAGCCTATGGTGCATTTTACGGAAAAGGGCTTTGCGGTGCGGGCGAGTGTTGTACCGCAGGTAAAGGCTTATTCAAACGCCGAAAGCGTTGAATTGTTTGTTGACGGCGTTTCTCGCGGAACGGTAAAACGCACCGACCTTGACGGCGATTTTTCCACGGTATTTATTTGGGAAAATGTAAAAATTGCCGAGGAAAAAGAAAGCGAGGTTGCTGTAAAAGGCATATTTGCGGACAGTTCTGTTTTGGAGGACAAGGCGGTTTGGACGGGGGTGAAAATTTAATAAAAATATTTTTGAGCGGAAATCCTGCCGAAAAATCCATGTTTGGATTTAAGGCTGACTGTCAGGTCAACAGAATTTACTTTTTTGGGATAAATAGAATATCAAGAAGAACAGCAGGGTCAAGAGCGGCTTTATACAAATCCATAATTCTAACGGGGATTGGCATAATTTCAGAAAAGCTCTTGACATACGGTAATTTTTGTTATATAATAATTAAAGAATAACCGATTACCGAAAGGAAGTTTTATCATGAACGAAAAAATCTACACCAAGAATGCTCCGGATGCCATAGGTCCTTATTCCCAGGCGGTAAAATGCGGAAACTTTGTTTTCACCTCCGGGCAGATAGCTATCGACCCTGCCACCGGGAATGTGGAGGCTGCGGACACTCCCGGTCAGACTCGCCGTATATGCGAAAATTTAAAGGCTGTCCTTGCCGAGGCGGGCTGTTCCCTTGACGATGTTGTCAAGACTACCTGCTTTCTGGCGGATATTAACGACTTTGCCGCATTCAACGAGGTCTACGGCGAGTATTTCACCAATAAGCCTGCCCGCTCCTGTGTGGAAGTTTCCCGTCTTCCAAAAGATGTCAGAGCGGAGATAGAGGTAATTGCCGTAAAAAGCTGACAGACGGTAATATGCACCGTGCTCGGATAAAAACGTGAAAACGCCGATAATACGTTGTTATACGCCTCACAGTGTTGTTCGTACAAGCGGTACTGTGGGGTGTTGATACAAATCCTTCATTGAATTATGGGACTTAAACCGCCGTTACGATTCGTATTGGGAAAGGAAGCTTACGGAAAGCGGGCTGACGGAGAGGGATATCGAGCTTTGGCGGGAGCGGCGAAAGCTTGACAAGGAATGTTCGGTGGGAGAGGAAAAGGCTATGCTTGAAAGATGCGGGTTTGATAAGGTGAACTGTATTTATTCGTGCAGGAAATTTGCGGTGATAATTGCCGTTAAAGGAGATACCGGTATATGAATGCGATAGAGGACAGGCGGAGCGTACGGAAATACAAGGACAAAGCTGTGGACAGGGAGGACATAGACAGGATAATAGAAGCGGGGATATCAGCTCCTTCGGCAAAGAACAGGCAGCCGTGGAGGTTTATTGTGTTTACGGGGGATAAGAAAAGCGAGTTGCTGAGTGCAATGGAAAAAGGCTTGATAAGGGAGCAGGCTGGCGGGGAGCTGCTGCCGAGGGGGTCGAAGGCGGGCATTGCGGACGCTTTTCACACGCTGAAAATAATGCGGGAAGCTCCCGTTCTCATAATTATAGAGAATGCAAACGGCAGTTCGCCTTTTGAGCAATTCGATTCGGACGGCAGGGTAACGGAGATATGCGACAGCTTATCCATAGGGGCGTGCGTTCAGAATATGCTGCTTACGGCAGCGGAAATGGGTTACGGGACCTTATGGATAGCTAACACCTTTTTTGCTTACAAAGAGATGGCGGAGCATATCGGTATCAGGGGGCAGCTTATATGTGCCGTTTCGTTGGGGTATGCCGATGAAACGCCGAATCCGAGACCGAGAAAAGGGATAGAGGAGGTAAGGGAGTACAGGTAATGACAGGGAGGGCGGCGTGTATGAGGGACGGCATATGGGGAATGAGAAGGGTAATAAGGGTTCTGGGTGTTTTGCTTATTTCGGTAAGGGTCTTGTTTTTTTTCTGATGTATCATATGACAGGGTATGTTATCAATCTTCCCTATCGCTCCTTTACGGCGGATATGCTTGCGCTGGCAGGGCTGCTGCTGATCTCATTTGAGGATATTATAATAAAGCTGAAGTACGGGGAACACAGGGCTTGAAAAGGAAGATGACCGCACTGCTGACGGCTGCGGCGGCATTCGGGTACCTGTTCGTTTATCCCGATTGGCGCAGTCTGGGCAGGGCGGGGGAGGAGCAAAGGTTTGAGTTTGACGAACAGGGAACGGTTCCGGAAACGGAGTTTGGTTATGATATAACCTTCGGAGATACATTTGTATATTTGAAAAACCGCAGGAACTTTTTATTTTCAAAGGTCATTGCACGTATAAGGTTTACAAGTGACGAGGATAATGAGCTTGAGGTATACTGCCCGGACGGCGGTGAGATAATTGCGGAGTATTATGCGAACGGCAGGAAAATAACCCTTTCTCTTGACCCGAAGGGGCGAACGGCATGTTATTAAAGGACGGTGAAAAAAATGGAATATATTTTCGCCCACGGCATGGGACAGACGGGGGAGGACTGGCGGGAGACGGTCTCGCATATGGAGGGGGTTGAGGTGCGCTGTCCGGAGTTAAGGGAGATGTCGGCGGGGGATGTCTGTTATGAAAATATGAAGCGGGGGTTTTTCGGGTACTGTGACGGGTTTGAAGGGGAGATTTGTTTATGCGGACTTTCACTGGGGGCAATGCTTGCGCTGGAGTATGCGGCGGCTCGTCCGGAAAGGGTGAAGTCAATGGTGCTGATAGGGGCGCAGTACAATCCGCCGAAAAATCTGCTTAAAGTTCAGGATATGATATTTCGGGTAATGCCCGAAAAGTCCTTTGAGGGGACGGGGCTTGGAAAATCCGATTTTATAAGGCTTTCAAGGGCTATGGCGGAGCTTGACCTTACGGATATGCTGCCGAAGGTCACATGCAAAACGCTTGTTATGATAGGCGAGAAGGATAAGCCCAATAAAAAGGCGGCGGAGGGATTGGCGGGAATGCTGCCCTTGTGTGAAATGAAAGTAATAGCCGGGGCGGGGCATGAGGTGAACAAAGACAGACCGAGGGAATTGGCGGAGACGCTGATGAGGTTTTATGAAACGACATAATAAGGATAAAACGGGAAGTACCGATAATTCGGATTTCACCGATGTTACGGAGGAAGAAAATGGCTGTTATAAAAACGGAAAAGCTGACCTACACTTACAGCATAGGCACGCCTTTTGAGAAGACGGCGGTAAATGGCGTTGACCTGGAGATAGAACAGGGAGAACTGGTGGGGATAATCGGACACACCGGTTCCGGAAAGTCTACGCTTATTCAGCATCTCAACGGACTGATAAAACCCACGTCCGGAAAGGTTCTCATAGACGGGGAGGATATATGGGGGAAAGGGGTCGATCTAAGGGCGGTGCGGTTCAAGGTGGGGCTGGTGTTCCAGTACCCGGAGTATCAGATATTCGAGGAGACGGTTTATAAGGATATTGCTTTCGGTCCGAAGAATATGGGGCTTAGTGAAGGGGAGATAAAGGAAAGGGTGTTGGAAACTGCGGCGTTGGTGGGGCTTGGTGGAGAGCTCTTGAACAAGTCACCCTTTGAACTGTCGGGGGGGCAGAAAAGGCGGGTGGCTGTGGCGGGGGTCATGGCTATGCGCCCGAAAGCCCTTATTCTGGACGAGCCTACGGCGGGACTTGACCCTATGGGGCGGGAGCTGATACTGCGGCAGATAAAGGAGTATCGGGAGAAAACAGGAGCGACGGTGCTGCTGGTGTCCCACTCAATGGAGGATATGGCGAGGTTTGCGGAAAAGATACTGGTCATGAACAAGGGGGAAGTTTTCTGCTTTGACACACCGCCGCAGGTTTTCAAGAGGGCGGAGGAAATTGCCGCCATAGGGCTGGACGTTCCTCAGATAACGAGGATCTTTTCGCTGCTAAAAGAAAAGGGCTTGGATATCCGCACGGACGTTTACACGGTGGATTTCGCTTTAAAGACCATAGAGGAGTACAAAAGGAGGCGGGAGAATGCTTAAGGATATTACCATAGGGCAGTATTTTCCAGGGGATTCGCCCGTTCACAAAATGGACGCAAGGTTCAAGATAATCATAACGGCGGTGTTTATAATAATGTTGTTTGCGGCTGACGGGCTGCTGCCGCTGATAATTTCGCTGTTGTTTTTTATACTGGCGTTCGGAGCGTCAAAGCTGTCGCCGAAGCTTCTTGCAAGGAGCATGAAGCCTATTGTCCCGGTGATAATATTCACATCGGTGCTGA
>JAMOZU010000193.1 GCA_023667745.1 Ruminococcus sp. | reverse complement strand
ATCCGGCTGAGCCGGGTGACGCTGCGGAACATCCATCAGAATCTGTTCTGGGCGTTCTTCTACAACTCCCTGGGCATCCCCCTGGCGGCGGGTGTGTTTTACCAGGCGCTGCACTGGCAGCTCAACCCCATGTTTGCCGCCGCCGCCATGAGCTTGTCGAGCTTTTGCGTTGTGACAAACGCTTTGCGGCTCAATTTAATCGATGTCCATGACCCGAAAAGGGACAGGAAAATAAAAATCAAACCCAAAAAGGAGAAAAAGACTATGACCAAGACTATGAAAATCGAAGGCATGATGTGCGGACACTGCGAGGCTGCTGTTAAAAAGGCGTTGGAGGCTCTGGACTTTGTGGAGAGCGCAGACGTGAGCCATGAGACGGGGACGGCTGTGGTAACGCTTAAAAGCGAGAACGACAGCATGCTGAAAAAGGCTGTGGAGGATAAGGAGTACAAGGTGCTTGCTATCGAGTGAGGTTTGATACAACTCCCCTTATTGAATTGCGGGGATTGGTATGACCGAGTGAAAACGCCGCCCTTCTTTTGAGAAAAGGCGGCGTTTTCATATGAAGCCTTATTGGAAATATACATAAGGAGTAAAAGAGATAATGAATAAAAATAAAATAATTGTAACAGGCAGTCCGGGGGCGGGGAAAAGCACCTTTGCAAGGCGGCTGTCGGAAATTACCGGGCTGCCGCTGTATCATCTTGATATGATATGGCATAAGGCTGACAGGACGACCGTTTCCCGTGAAGAATTTGACGAGACTCTCAGGGGCATTATGTCCGGCGGAGAATGGATAATCGACGGACATTACAGACGGACTTTAAGGGGTCGTATCGAGCAGTGCGGCAGGGTGTATCTGTTGGATTTTCCCGTTGAAGTGTGTCTGGCGGGGGCAAGGGAAAGAAGAGGAAAAAAGCGGGAGGATATGCCCTGGGTCGAGAGGGAAGAGGACGGAGAGGAATTGGAACGGTATATCCGTGAGTTTCCCGAAACATGGCTGCCGGAGGTTTACGGGATATTGAGCGAGTTCCCGGAAAAAGAGGTTGTAATTTTCCGTTCGAGAGAGGTTGCGGATGAGTATTTGAATCGATTGGAGATGGAAGGAGAAAAGGGGGAAGTAAAATTATGATTTGGGTCTTTTTTATTTTGCAACAGAAAAATGTTGATATGATATATTAAACAACTTTTATGGCGGTGTGCAATTACGTGAAAATTAAATTATGCGAAAATGATTTGATAGATAAAAAAACAAGTCGATTTAAGGCAATTTCCCGTTTCAGGCAGGAAAAATACTGTTTGATAACAGGAAATAAACAGGCTGACAACAGGGAACAAACAAAGGACTGTGTGCGGCAAACACAAAATTTACAGGGTGTTTACAAAAAATTTATAAAATAAAATTGCCGAAACGGCATATGTTCGGCAAATTTTATTTGACAAAAACGAAAAAGTATGTTATAATATGTTGAAGTATGTATTTTTCGGCTTGTGATACGAAAGGGGCTTATAACGGTTTAATGCACGGACAACAGTCTTGCGGAATACATACGGTGCCGCAGGTAGGCATCTTTTGCGGTCTACGGTAAAAAAAAGAGTTATATATAAGCAAATTCATGCTGTTCAAAAATGCTGTAATGTTACTTTTGTTCCAAGGGGAGGAATTTATATAAAATGAACGGTTTTATACAGAAGGTCAAGGAACATGCCGCCGCTATCGTGATAGCCGCAATTGTTCTGATAGTCCTTATATTGGCGGTTATCGTGGCGGTGCTGGCAAGTTCGGGAAATTCCGGCAGGCGGCTTATAATTGAGGATATTACGGGAAGTGCATTTATTCTCAAAACCGACGGACAGATAAGTGCAGACAAGAAAATGCAGGTGGAGAGCGGAGATGTGCTTATAACATCTGCCGACAGCACCGTGCGGCTTTCCGTTGATAAGGACAAGTCCGTTTACGTAGAACCCGAAACAACAATGTACATTTATTACACGGAGGCTGCGGAAAAGGGCAGCATTGTGGTGAATATTTCCGAGGGCGGAGCGGTGTGCAGGCTGGATTCCAAATTGGGGAAAAATGAGATATTCCAGGTAAAGACCCCAAATGCCGTTATCAGTGCGGTAGGAACGGTGTTCAGGACGGAGTTCGGTTATTACGATACCTACGGCAGCTATACATCCGCCAAGGTAACAGACGTTGACTGCGTGGAGGGGAGCGTAAATATTCAGCTTTATGACAACAACGCAGCTCCCGCCGAGCCGCTGATGATGCTTACGGAGGGAAAAAGTGCAAGGCTGCTGACGGCTGCGGAGGCTGTAAGGTATGAGTTTCTCAACAGCGACATTCAGTTGGATCTGCTTAAGGAGAACGCTTTGAAAACTTTTGTAAGAATAGCTGCCGAAAGGAAAATATGCTTTTCTCTGGGCGAGCTTAACAGCGCATATCAGGCTTATCTCAACGGCGGCAAGACCGATGAGACTTTCACATCAACGCTGTATAACTTTGAGGAGATGACAACGCCTCCTGAGGTGACAACGGCTGTGCCTGTGACAAGCGGCACGGTAACCTTCCCGACACCCGAATCCGAGCCTGTTATACCGAGCGAGATTTCCTCGGACATCGGCGAGACCGAGTTTACGGGGTTGCCTGCGGAGGAGACGGAGGAAATTGCAGCAACAACGGTAACGACCGTCCCCGAAGAGTCAACCCAAAGCGTTATTTCCGTGACATCTCCCACTACCGTTATCTATACGGTTTCCGGCAATGTCACAACCGCATCGGCAGACGATACTGCCGTTACAACGACAGCTCCGGTGAACGTTACAAATGCTGTTCCCCAAACGGAAAGCACGGCGGTAACAACAACTCCCGCAGTAACGCAGCCTGCTGTTACACAGCCGCCGCAGACAACGACGACCGTTACCGAAAATATTCCCGATACTTCATCAAGTGTACAGACAGAGACATCGCCCGTTGTCACATCAACGGCTGAACCGACGGAAACTACCGTTCCTTGGTGGGAGATAATCAATTCGGCGGCTCTTACCGGAGACAGCGATAATCAATAATATTATAGAGATAGAATAACAATAGGAAAGGAGAAACTGCCCTATGCAGAATTTCAAAACTCCGATAATAGCGGGAGCTATCGCTCTTGTTGCCGTTATAGTGACGGTGATAGTAGTGACCTCTTCGGGAGGAAAAGCGGGGCTTTATGCAGAAACCGTCAGCGGAGAAGTCAGTGTAAGCGATTCTTCCGACGGTACTACCGAGCCTTTGAAAGCTGAGAGCTATCTGAAAACGGGAGATGTGATAACCGTCAACGGAGACGGCAGCTGCAAGCTCATATACAAGTGCAAAGACGGCACGGAAAAGAACTATGCCGTTCTGGAAGGAAATACCCAGATATTTGTCACGGGGGAGTTCGACGGCAAAGGTGACAGCGAAATTTACCTTAACAGAGGGGCTGTTATCGTTACAGCCATGGAATCGGACAAGCACAACATTATCCTGCGGACGGAAAATTCATCCGTTACCACAGCGGGCGCAACGATAAGGGCAGCCTTTGAGACAGGGGAGAGCAACACCACGTCCATAGCCTCCTTTGGGGGAAATGCAACGGTGCAGCTTTACGATGCCATGGGTACTGCGGTGAACAAAGACGGCGAGGCGGAGGAAAAATCCGAATACCTCGGCAGCGGACTTTGCGGGATGATAATCAACGGCAAAGGGGCAGAGCCGCCGAAATATGATTATCTTAATATTAATACCGAGCTTTCGGAATACGATAAAAACACCTTGCGGCTGCTGCTGGGCATTTCCTCGGAGACCACGCTGGCGTTTACTCCCGCTGTGGTAAAGGAAGCCTTTGACGCTGCGGCAGAAAACGAAAGCGAATCGGAGGAGATAACGGAAACCACTTCTCAAACGGAGATCACATTCCCGGAAATTACCATTGAAACGGAAACGTCGGTTATGGAACAAACAGAGGTCACAACAACAGAGCCGCCCGTTACCACCACCCGTGAGACCACTACCACTACGTATGCCACCACGACCCAAGCTCCCGAAACGACCACCCGGGCGGTCACGACAACGACCGCACCGGTTACAGAGCCGACCGAGACGGTCACCACGGAAGAGGAGCTTATAGGGGACGAGCCTTCGGGCAATGAGGGCGGAGATGTGAACGGCGATGAAAAAACGGTAGATGTTTACATAATGATAGAGGACGAGATAGTTTACAAGACCGTTCCTTACGGCGGCAGTGTTGACAAGCCCGCAGACCCTTACATTGAGGGCAAGCGGTTTGTCGGCTGGGACGGCTCTTTTGACAATGTTACGGAAGAGCGAACCATTTATGCCATGTTCGAGGACGTTGAAGGCGGAGCGTCTTCGGACGTCCCCTCGGAAGCGACCTTTTACACGGTAACCATAAATGTAAACGGTCAGCTGACCGTGCAGCAGGTGCCGGAGGGCGGCTCGGTGCAACTGCCTGCGGTAAATGTTGCGGGATATGACTTTATCGGCTGGGACAAGACCGGTACGAACATACGGGAAAACGAGACTATCACAGCCATTCTTGTTCCCTCGGCGGGAACTGCCGCAAACTATACAGTCACCTTTATCATTGACGGCATAAGCTATCCCGTTACCGTGGGAGCAGGGGAGAACGCCATTCCTCCCTATGTCCCGACCACAAATTCCGCAGGGCAGTTTTTCCTTGGCTGGGACAACGACATTACCTCAGTTAATTCGGACAGAACTGTAAATGCAATGTTCGGATAGAAGCTAGAGGTAAGAGACCAGAAGCTAGATTTGTTACGCTTTTGCCTTTGATGTTAAGATTTTTTTTCCCGCTGTTGAGCGGAAAGAGTTTCGTTTTCCCCCGCCGATGGCGGGGGAAAACAAATTAAATAAGAGTTTTCAATTTGCAAAAAAGACTTTTCCTCACCGCAGGCTGGGAAACTTTAGAAATGGCTGTGTTATGGGGATTGCGGAGTTTCCAAAAAATTTTTTGAAAAAATTTTCCAAAAACCCTTGACAAATTTGAAATTATGGTATATAATATATAAGTCGGACGAAATAAAGCGTTTGGCAACGGGAGCTTAGCTCAGCTGGGAGAGCATCTGCCTTACAAGCAGAGGGTCACAGGTT
>JAMOZU010000192.1 GCA_023667745.1 Ruminococcus sp. | reverse complement strand
ATGCAAGTTTTTGCGGCGGCTTCATCTCCATAATTCTAACGGGGATTAGTATTAGAAATGCGTTTTTAAAGGTGATAATTTGTTCATTACCAAGTTGTTATTTTTGGGAAAATTTTTTTATTGGTTTTTCAATCACTTTTTGTTATTTATCTTTGATTGATATATGCAAATTCAACAAAAGTAGGTGAGTGAATTTGTTTGTTATAGCAAAATTGCGTGACAATAGAAATATTTTGCAAAATGCTATTGACAAACGCCGGGATTTGTGTTATAATAAATACAGTAAAGAACCGGTCGGCGGCGGGAATTTTTTAAAAAGGTTGTGATAAAATGGCGCAAAAGGACGGTAATACGGGAATCAAGCTCTTTGATTCGGAGCTTAAGGTGATGGAGATACTTTGGGAAAAGGGTCAGGCGAGCGCAAAAGAGACAGCGGAGGTTATGGGAGAGCGTGTGGGCTGGTCGAAGACGACGGTCTACACGGTGATAAAAAAGCTTATAGCCAAGGGAGCGGTCAGCCGCAGTGAGCCGGGGTTTGTCTGCCGCCCGCTTATAAGCCGGGAGGAGGTCTGCTTCTATGAGACGGGGGAGCTTATCAGGAAAATGTACGGCGGCAGGAGCGACCGTCTGGTGGCGTCTCTTCTTGACAGCAAGCGGCTGACGGATGAGGAGATAAGGGAGCTCAAAAAGCTGATAGAGGAACTGGAGTGATGTTTAAGGTGACAGGTCTGACAAGAGTATTAATGGGAGTTATGGAGTCGGAGCGGTTTATTCCGTCGCTGCTTATATTGCTTATTGCAGTTGTGCGGAGTTGTTTCGGGAAAAAGATAGGGGGGAAGTTTTTCGCTTTTCTGTGGACGGCGGCGGCTGTGGGGCTGATAATCCCCTTTGGCATAGGCATTCCGCTGCTGCCTTCGGCGGAAACGGAAATAACGGAAAGCACGATGACGGAATATGGGCTGTCCGTTTCGGAAGTTCCGGAGGAGAGGTTACGGGGGATTGTCGGTATATTGGGCGGGGTCGCTATGGGGCTGTATTTTTGCATAGGGCATTTGCATACCGTTATGAAGTGCAAAGTCTCCCTGCCTGCCGATGTTGACATAAGGGAGATGAGGGAACGGCTGAATATACGCCGTGAAGTTGATGTAAGGTGCTGTGAGAATGCGGTATCTCCGTTTACATACGGGGTTTTTCGCCCGGTGATAATCCTGCCGGGAGATATGAGTGAAACCGACGGGGGAACGCTTCGGCATATTATGGGGCATGAGCTGACGCATATAAAGCGTTGGGACGCGATGCGGAATATTCTGTATGCTGCCGCACTGTGCATTAATTGGTTTGACCCTGCTGTATGGGTGATGTATATTCTTGCAAGGCGGGACACGGAGAATGCCTGCGACGAGGAAGCGGTGAGGGCGTTCGGGTTTTCGCCCAAGTCATACGGGCTTACGCTCCTTGCAATGGAAGAGCGTCTGCGGCTGTCATTCGGGGCGGCTTTCGGGAAAAAGCCGGTGAAAGAGCGTATCGAGAGGCTTTCGGCGATGTCTGATGCGGGAAGGTCGTCCGTTATGGGTGCGGCGGCGGGGTTTGCGGCTGTGGTGACGGCGGCGGCGTTTTTCACGCACTTGGAGCGTATGCCTCCGAAGGTTGTTTATGTGACGGTCGGCGAGGATGACACAAAGGGTGTTCGGGCCGCGGAAGAGTACGGAGATGAAGCGGTATACGAACACGAGCCGATGTCGGCTTACGAGGTCACTTTACGCAGTGACGATACGTCCGACGGGGTTACGCTCCTTTGGGGAACGGCGGACGAAGCTGTGTACGGATATGAGCCGATGTTGGCTGTTGCCGAGGCTGACGGTGACGGGGTAACATTTTACAGTGCCGTCACCGACGGCGATGCCGTTGTATGGGAAGAGACGGAAGAAAATACGGCTTTGTACCGCAGTGAGACTTCCTATGCGGACGATACCTTTTGGGAGGAGACGGAAGAGGACAGGGCTGTTACCGTTGAAACTGTCATATGGAGCGGGCTTGAAAATCTGCTGAATAATGACAATGTAATTGCGGTAGTTTTGGAAAGTGAGCTTTTCGAGTAATACTAATACTAATCCCCATCAGAATTACGGAGATGAAGCCGCAGGAAACAAAAAGAGGCAAGAATTCTGTCTCTTGCCTCCGATGTGAACTCCGTTCACACATATTTATTTGCTTCCTGCAACTTATACTAATCCCATAATTCAATGAGGGGGATTGTATTACTCTTCCTCTTCCGCTTCGCCGTTCTCTTCGAGAACCGCTCTTACGGAAAGGCTTATGCGCTTGCTGTCCTCATCGATATCGGTGATCTTGACATCTACCTCATCGCCTACGCTGAGAACATCTTTCACGCTTGTTACCCTCTTGTCGGACACCTGTGAAATATGGATAAGCCCGTCAATACCGGGGATTATCCGAGCAAATGCGCCGAAAGAGGTAATGGAGACTACCGTCGCCTTGACAATGTCGCCCTCGCTGTAACTTTCGTTGAACTTCACCCAAGGGCTGTCTTCCTCTTTCTTGTAGCCCAGAGAAATGCGGTCTTTTTCCCTGTCCAAATCCTTGACGTATACTTCCAGCACGTCTCCCACGGAAACAGCCTCGGAGGGGTGCTTTATCCGCTCCCAGCTAAGTTCGGAAATGTGAACCATGCCGTCGATACCGCCTAAGTCCACAAATGCGCCGTAGGAAGTAAGAGACTTGACCTCGCCCTTGAATACGTCGCCCACCTTGACGTTTTCCCAGAACTTCTGCCTTGCCTCGTCTCTTGCCGCAGAGGCTACCTGCCTGATGGAGCCTACAGCCTTGCCTCTCGTTTCGTTTACTTCGATCACCTTGAACTTGACGGTGGTCTTTACAAGGTTCTCCAGCTTCTCGTCTCTTCTTACGGAAGCCTGAGAAGCGGGAATGAAGACCCTTACGCCGTTGGAGAGGACTATCACGCCGCCCTTGACAACGCCCGTTACAACGCCTTCGAGGACAGTACCCTCTTCCTTTGCCTTGGCGATAACGTCAAGACCCTTCAAAGCGTCGGCCTTTATCTTGGAGAGCTGGACGATGCCCTCCGCATCGTTGATCTTTACCACGATAAGGTCAACCTCATCGCCGACTTTAACCACATCCGACGGCTTCAGGGACGGATCGTGCGTAAGCTCGCTGAGTGCCACATAGCCCGTATGCTTAGTGCCGACATCTACAATAGCTTCTGTATTGTTTACAGCAGTTATGTATCCTTTCACCCTGTTACCGGTATATATTCTTTTGAAGGACGCATCTAATGCCTCCTCAAAGTTAAAGTCCTCGTCCATATCCATATTTTTGTTTTCCAAAATCTCGCTCATTTGGCTTTTGACCTCCTTGATTATATATGCCGGGGTGGATGCGCCGGCTGTGATACCTATGGCGATATCACCTTTATGATAAACGCCCTCGGGCATTTTCATACTTTTCAGCTGTGCGGCATTTTCTGCCGCTATGCACACAGGGCAGTGTTCCCTGCAAATTTGGAAGAGCTTTTTCGTGTTGGAACTTTTTGCGCCCCCCACAACTATCATAACATCGCTCTTTGCCGCAAGCTCGGCGGCTTCCCGCTGTCTTTTTACGGTGGCGGAACAGACGGTGTCCCTGCATGCTGCGTTGGGGAATCTTCCGCATATCTCTTTGCACTTTTCCCACATTTCCAGGCTGAATGTTGTCTGAGCCATTACGGTAAAGGGCTTATGGGGATTTTTTTCGAGAAACGCTTCAAGCTCGTCGGCATTTCCGATTATCACCGCAGGGACTCCCTCGCAGTGACCCGCTATGCCTATGACCTCCGGGTGACTTTCATCTCCCATGATAACGGGGGTAACGCCTTTTGCCGAAGACTCTGCGGCAATGTCTTGAATGCGCTTTACGAACGGGCATGTCCCGTCTGTGAATTTGAGCCCCCGCCGTTCAAGCTCTCTGCAGACCTCCGCCCCAACTCCGTGGGAACGAATGACCACATGCTCGCCCGCCTTAGCCTCGCTGACGGAATCTATCACCTGCACGCCTTTTTCTTCAAGGCTTCTTACCACGTCCGGGTTATGGATAACTTCACCCAATGTGACCGCCGAGCATTCTTCCTCAACTATATTATACACGAAATTTACCGCTCTGTCAACTCCAAAGCAGAAACCTGCGGTCTTGGCCACCTTTATTGTGAATTTTCCCATAAAATCCCTACCGTCTATGTATATTTTTACCACAATTTGCTCAAATATTCATCAAAATGTAAAAATTTTTATAATCTTTTTGACTGAAAATCTTCCAAATAAAGTAAATTTTTCATGGTGTTTCCTTTATTTGTTGACATTTCCGACCCGTCAAAAAAAGTTCGCGGAGTCTTGAAACGTCCCAAAATGCCTTTATTTACGTGTTTTTTTTGATAAATATATAAATACGAAAATAATTGTCAATTGACATATTAATTTTTGGTAAAATTTCGGTAAATTTTTATCTTGTGATAGCAGGGGATTGTCGATTTTAAGGTGTTGCGCATTGTGAATTTGCTTTTTGAAACAGGACGATTCGGTTTGGCGGGGGTTGCGAACGGCTTGCGCACTTGCGAGTGAAGGCATTGGTTTATTGCAATTTGTAACCAAGTGTGTCCTTGTTGCTTGCAACGTTCTTGTTGCTTGCAACGTTCTTGTTGCTTGCAACGTCCTTGTTGCTTGCAACGTTCTTGTTGCTTGCAACGTCCTTGTTGCTTGCAACGTCCTTGTTGCTTGGCAGCATTATTGCGGACTGCTGCTGCTTTACCTGCTCGTGCTATGGGAATCAGCCGCCGCAAAAAATCGTAAAGCTAAATTTTTTGCGGCGGCTTCTTCTCCGTAATTCTAACGGGGATCGGCATTGCTTCTCCGGTCTCCGGCGTAAACTTTGCTTATATTTTAACCTCTGACCGCTACCTGCTCCCTGTCCGGCCCTACGCCCACCATGCTCACAGGGCATTCGCACAGTTCTTCCAAGCGGGAGATGTATTTTCTGCAGACCTCCGGCAGCTCCTCAAAACTGCGGCAGGCGGATATGTCTTCCGTAAAGCCCTCAAACTCTTCATATACAGGCTCGCCGCCCTCCCGCCCTTCCAAAGTCGGCGGG
>JAMOZU010000191.1 GCA_023667745.1 Ruminococcus sp. | reverse complement strand
AAAGAGATTATTTTCGATAAGCTGAGAGAACCGCTTCATACAGCTGTACTCGCTTTTCTGATTTTCGTATCTGTCCGAGGAATAGCCGCATATGCTGCCTCTTCCTCTTCCCGCCGCCTCGAACAGGGCAAACTCCGCCGTGTGCATACGCCTTTGGGCGGGAATGCCGTCAGAGCCGAAACCTGCGGTAAATGTCATGCCGTGGCTGCCCATGGATTCACCCATTTCATCGGACAGTTCGCATTCCGCCACAGCTTTTTGCAAAGAAGTGAGATATTCCTCTTCCCCCTCCTTGCAGACAATATCCGAGTCGGGTATAAATATCCAGTATCTGTCCTTGGAATAGGCGGATATAAGCCCGTTGGCGGGCAGGCGGGTCTTTATGGCGGACAAAGCCGCAAATATGTGGAAATCAGACAGGGAAGCGGAGGTACTGTCTTCCAGCTGTATAAGGGCAAAGAGGGAGTGTCCCTTGAAGTCGTTGACAGCCTCCATAAGCCTTGCCGCCGTACAGACAGGGAAAACAACGCCGCTGCGCCCTGCGGTCTCCTCTTCGGTCATAAAGAAGCCCGCCGTAACGCTGTCGCTGTACTCGCATATCTTCACGCCCAAGGAAGAACTGCCCTTAGCCTGCTCGGTAAGCCGCCCCACCAAAAGGACGGTCTCGCTGTAGTCCGGTACGTCCGGGAGTTTTGCCAAGGCGACTGCATTTGCATCCGCATAGACTTTTTTGTTTTCATGGTCGATAATGAAGCCGCCTATATCCGAGCGGCACTCCGTAAGCGTATGCCATGCAGAGCCGAAAATTCGCTGCCACAGCGGTATATCCGTATGTATCATCAGAAAGCTCAACTCTTTTCCTGAATTTTTTTGCCGTGAAAAATATTTTTCGGGAAATTTCTTTGAAAATGCTATAAAACACCTATTATAATTTTAACGTATTTTCTTTGTTTTGTCAAGTATTTTTCAAGAAAATACACGAAAACAATTTTTGTTTATTAATTTATGTTCCCCCCCGCCGCCGCAGGCGATGGGAAACACACACATTTTACCCGAACATTTCACAAAAACAAACGGATTTTTTTGTAATATTTGTCATAAGAATTTAAATATCAATAAATTCAAACCCGTGACATAAAATTAAATACCGGAGTTCGGCTGTTAAATTTCAACTGTAAACTATTGACTATCGACTATTAACTATTCTATCGGGGGTATATAAAAATTTGCATATCACTTTTACTTTTGGCTTTTTCGCCCTCTGGGCCTGCGTTCTTGCCGTAAACGAGTACATGGGCGGCAGTTATCCCGCCGCTCCGCTGTTTTTCCTCTGCCTTGCCCATGAAGCCGGGCATATCGCCGCCGCCGAAATATTCGGACTTCCCATTGAAAAAGTAACCTTCTGCGCCTCCGGCATACGTATGTCCCTCAAAGGCGGGTCACGTTCAAGGGGACTGGTCCGTGAGCTTGTCCTGCTTTTGTCGGGAGCGGCGGTGAACTTTGCCCTTGCACCCCTGTTCATTCTCTTTGGTATGCGGCTGTGGGCTATGACGAGCCTTGCGTTGGGGACATTCAACCTATTGCCGTTGTCGTCTCTGGACGGGGGACGGGCTGCTGCCGCCGTTCTGGAATATTTTTCCCCCGCCGCCGACATTGCCGCCGCTCAAAAGGTATGCGACTTTGTTATTATTGCCGCCGCCCTTGCCTATTTCCTTTTTCACGGTTTCCCTCCCCTGCTGCTGCCTATGGTGATAATAGGTTTAAGTGCGCTGGAAAAGCTGTGATGGAATTTGATGCAGGTGTGCACGCCTGGGGAAATTTGTTTATCGGCAATTGTTAATACTAATCCCCATTAGAATTATGGAGATGAAGCCGTCGCAAAAAATTTTCGTATATGATTTTTGGCGGCGGCTTAAGTCCCATAATTCAATGAAGGATTTGTATAATTTCTCCTGTCTCTTTTTGTGTGAAAGCGTTTTTATCTGCCGTTTTGAAAAATATCTTGACAATCCCGCAAAAATACCGTATAATTTTATTAAGGAAATTTTACATTTGTTACTTAAAGCTTTCAGATTTTTTCAAGGAGGTTTTCCCATGACAGCGAAAAAAAATCCCCCCCTTGCCGCCCTCACCTTCGACGACGGACCGAACTGTTCCGCGACAGAGCAGATATTGGATATTCTCGGAAAATATCACGTCACCGCCTCGTTTTTTCTTGTGGGGGACAACATCACTCCCGAAACAGCCCCCACAGTCCGCAGAGCCTTTGAAATGGGCTGCGAGATAAACAACCACTCCCGCACACACTCGAATATGACAGAGCTTTCCCGTGAGGATATTATTTCGGAAATAGAATTTACCGACAGCAGGATAGAAGAAATAACAGGCAAAAAGGCGGCTTTTTTCCGTCCCCCCTACATAGCCGTGAACGAGCTTATGTACAGCTGTATCGAAAAGCCCTTTATATGCGGCGCAGGCTGCAACGACTGGGACGATTCGGTCTCCGTCGATGAACGTTTTGACAGGACAATGGAGCAGCTGACCGACGGCGTTATTATCCTTCTTCACGACAGCCTCGGCAACGGCAAGACAGTACAAGCGGTGGAGAGGCTTATTCCCGCAATTCTTGAAAAGGGCTATACCTTCGTTACCGTCTCCGGGCTGTTCGCCGCAAAAGGAGTCCCCGTAAAGTCCGATGATAACGGACTTTACACAGTAGTCGGCGGAAAATAGGAAGTCTCGGGTTTTTAGTCATTATAGCCAATAAAGCATTAGTAAAAATGTACAATGTAAACGTTGACATTTTTATGATTTTATGGTATAATAACAATAAGAGCAGTGCATATATTGCACTTTGCAACAGCAAAATAATACATCACAACGACAGCGACCGATATAATTTTCCCCGAAAGGACTTGATAATATGAATATGAAATTAAAGCGAGCCTTGGCAGGGCTTTCTGCCGTTACCCTTTCCGCATCTCTCGCAGCCTGCGGCGGCGGCTCGGAAAGCAGTACGGAAACTACCATGACCACCACCACACAGGTGACTGTTGAAATAAACACGGAAACTCTGGCAGAGGAACAGGCGGCAGCTGTTGACGACGTTACCAATCTCCTGCCGGACGTTGAGCTTGAAAACAAGAAGATAATCTGGTTCTCTTTCTATGACCCCTTCCACGCCACCACCTCCGGCAACACCAAATCCCTTTCCTTGGAGCTTTTCGAGAGGAAATACGACGGCGAGATAGAATATATCCAAACCACATGGCAGGCAAGATTCACCGACCTTTCCACCAATATTTTAGGCGGCACAGGCATAGACTTTATTGCGGGCGGCGACTTGGATTCTTTCCCCAAGGGCGTTCCCAACGGTCAGTTTGAGCCTTATGACGATTACGTTGACTTTTCCGGGGAGCTTTGGGGCAGCGTAAAAGACCTGAACGACCAGTTTGAATTAAACGGTCATCATTATCTTATGGCGACACAGGCAACAGCGGGAGAGGTCGTTGTCTACAACCGCAATACCATCGAAGCCAACGGCTTTGATGACCCTGCGGCTCTCCTCGACAAGGGCGAGTGGAACTGGACAACGTTCAAGAATATGCTCCTTGATTACGTTGACGTTGACGCAGAGCATTACGGTCTTGACGGCTGGTTCAACGAAAAGCCCCTTATGCTTACAGGCGGCGTTTCTCCGGTAAGCCTTGTAAACGGGCGGCTTACTTCCAACCTCTATGACGAACAGCTGGAAAAGTCCATGAACTTTATGTATGAGCTGAACCAGTTCGGGCTTGTTCTTGACAAGAGCCTGTTCAACTGGAGCGAACACCCGGAGTTTATCGGCGAGGGCAAGGAGCTTTTCTACATCGGCGGACTTTACACCTTAGAGGGTGCGGCGGATATCTGGACGGCAAACTTCGGCAGCCCCGACTCGGTAATGTTTGTTCCCCTGCCCAAGGCTGACGGCTCGGATAAATACTATCTCCCTGCGGGCATGGAAGCGTATATGCTCTGCAAAGGTGCGCAGAATCCCGAGGGCGTTGCCCGCTTTATGGAATGCACCATTGCCGCAAGCATGGATCCTGCAACCATCGAGATAGGCGACAATAAGCTGAAAGAGGACTACAGCTGGACGGACGAAATGGTGGAGATGCGCCACAGGCTCAATGAAATGACGGCGGAAAACCCCATGTACTCCATTCACACAGGCTGTCCCACTGATATGTACAATATGCTCGACAGCGGCGAGTACGGCATAAGAGCCGCATTCTACGGTCACGACTGGCCCTCTGTAAGAGAGTCCCTCGCTCCTGCGGTAGATGTGATGATAGAGGAGTTCAACGCCTCGCTGGACGCTGTGGAATAAAATCGGATACAAAATAATTTACCGTGCGCTCTTTGACGGGCGCACGGATTTTTTTGCATTCGGTGCAGCTGTCCGTCCCGTACATACTTTTCTCTTATACTAATACTGATCCCCATTAGAATTATGGGATTTGTATTATCCGCCGATAACCCCGTATATCTCCCCAAGGCTCTCCGTTATCAGCTTTCTGAACAGGGGAGCGACCCTGTCCGCCGTTTCCTGTACCTCTTCATGAGACAGCGGACGGGAGGAAACGCCGCAGGCTAAATTGGAAATGCAGGATATTCCCGCAACTTCCAGCCCGCAGTGACGGGCGGCAACAGCCTCCGCCGCCGTTGACATTCCCACAGCGTCCGCCCCCAAGGTCCTCACCATGCGTACCTCCGAGGGGCTTTCATACTGCGGTCCTGTCAGCTGTATGTACACGCCCTCCCGCAGCCCTATTCCCAACCGGCGGGCGGCGGTCTTCACAGCGTCCCTCAGCCGCTTGCTGTATATCTCGCTCATATCCGGGAAACGCACCCCCAGCTCGCTTACATTCTCCCCTATAAGGGGCGAGGGAGCTAAATTTATGTGATCCCTTATAAGCATAAGGTCTCCGCATTCGTACCCCCAGTTCACGCCCCCCGCCGCATTGGTGAGCATAAGTGCCTTCGCCCCCATCATCTTCATCAGGCGAATGGGCATTACAACTTCTTTCATGGAATATCCCTCGTAATAATGCACTCGCCCCTGCATTATCACCACCGGGACTTTCCTCTCCCCCGTATTCACATAACCGAATACAAACCTCCCCTTATGCCCCTCTACCGTTGACATGGG